>JAOADY010000108.1 GCA_026417075.1 Caloramator sp. | reverse complement strand
GTCAGCCCCAACTATAATAACATCAACCTTGCCATCCCTTATAAGGGTTGCTGCAGCATTATCAGGTATAAGCTTTGCAGGTATTTTCTCCTGCACAAGCTCAAAGGCAGTAAGCCTTGCTCCCTGAAGGCGGGGTCTTGTTTCATCGGCATATACGAATATATTTTTACCGCTGTAATGCGCCTCTCTTATAACTCCAAGGGCTGTTCCATAGGCTGATGTTGCAAGAGCACCTGTGTTGCAGTGAGTAAGGATTCTCCCATTTTGCGGTATTATTTTATTTCCATGCTCTGCAATTTTTTTATTTATATTCTCATCTTCTTTTGCTATTTTATCTGCTTCATCCTTTATTGCTTCACATATTTTATCTATGCTATCTTCCTTAATAGTATTAATTAAACCTCTCATTCTGTTTATCGCCCACATTAAATTAACAGCAGTCGGCCTTGATACATATAAAATATCACAAGCTCTTAAAACTTCCTTCAAAAATTCTTCCTTTGTAAGATTTTTATACTCTAATGCTGCAAGATACACACCATAGGCAGCAGTAACTCCTATTGCCGGCGCTCCTCTTACAACCATATCCTTTATAGCAAAGTCAACTTCCCTATAGTTTCTGCACTCAAAAATTTCAAGGCTCAAGGGGAGTTTCCTCTGATCTATTAATTTTAAAATTCCATCTTTAAATTCAATAGTTCTAAACTGTTCCATTTTAACCTCCTATTTTATCTATCCAATCAGCCTTTTTATACATCTTTCCACATTATAATAAAGATTTTCAAGATCCACTGTCTTTATTTCATAGTTTTCCATAACTATATTTCCGTTTATAATAACTGTTTCAACATCGCTTCCCTGTGCAGTATATACCATTGAAGATACTACATCATGAATTGGGTAAAAATGAGGCTTATTCATATCAACTATTATAATATCAGCCTTTTTATTCTCTTCAATTGAGCCTAATTCTTTATCCATGCAAAGTGCCTTTGCACCATTAATTGTTGCCATCTTTAAAGCCTCTATTGCTGGTACAACCGTTGGTTTCCCCGTTACTCCTTTATTTAATATCGCAGACAGGTTAATTTCCTCAAACATATTTACATTGTTGTTGCTTGAAGAACCATCAGTTCCAAGGGCAACATTAACGCCTTTTTGAAGAAGCTTTACAACTGGGGCAAAGCCATTTCCAAGCTTCAAGTTGCTTCCAGGGTTATATACAACGCTCACATTCTTTTCTTTTAATATATCTATATCCTCATCAGATAGATGTACGCAATGGGCTGCAGTTACTGGGACATCAAAAATTCCAAGATCGTATACATGCTTTATTGGTGATTTCCCAAATTTTTCGTAATTCTCTTCAACTTCTCTTTTACTCTCTGACAGGTGAATATGTACTGAAAGGTTCATTTCCTTTGCAAAATCAGCCACCCTTTTTAAATACTCAGGGCTACATGTATAGGGTGCATGGGGGCCTGCCATTACGGTTATTCTCCCATCTCCTTTCCCTTGCCAGTTATTATAAAATCTTTTTGTTATATCGAATCTGCTGTCATCATCGGCTCTAACTCCTATCATTCCCCAAGCAAGCCTTGCCCTTATTCCCGACTCTAACGCTGCCTTTGCAGTATCATCCATAAAAAAATACATATCTGAAAAACATGTAACTCCAGATTTTATAGATTCTACAATGCTAAGCATAGTACCGTAATATACATCTTCACCAGTTAACTTATCCTCAATCGGCCATATCTTTTGAGTGAGCCACTCATGAAGCGGAAGATCATCAGCATAATTTCTAAAAAGGGACATTGCCATGTGGGTGTGGGCATTTATAAGCCCTGGAAGAACTGCCTTTTTGCTCCCGTCTATTATTTTATCCGCTTTAAAATCAGCTGGAACCTTTCCTACATATTTTATCCTGTCGTTTTCAATAGCTAAATCAGCATTTTCTAAAACTTCTTCTTTTTCATTCATCGTGATAATATAAGCATTCTTTATTAAAATATTCATTTTTCGCACCCCTTGTTATTTTATTTTGCAATAAATTACTCGCAATTTTACAACGCCTTTAAAAAGTTTTTAATAAAACCTCATTTTTAAAATGATTTCCAAGTTTATGATTTTTAGTTTTTATTAAAGTATTTAACGCATACCTGTTCTTATAGAATAAAACTTAAGCTTTATTCTATTTACTAACCATAAAAAATAATATATTTGATTCACCTTATATTATAGTCTTAAATCCTTAGAAATATCAATTATCTATTAACTGTCCCACTATAATTTTCATATCATATATTGAATAATTCTATATTTTCATCCTCTGCCTGCCCTATGTTTTCAATCATAGCATTAGGAACTACAAATATGTTTTTAAATAATAATCCCTCTCAAAGTTTTCGTTTTTATCGCCATAATACTCTGCCTCTACTCTTTCTGCTTTCAATCTTTCAACATCTAAACTTCCAATTACAAGACTGTCCCCTTCATAATTTTTAGACAGATTAACTATTCCGTCCCCCTTTTCAGTTAACGAAGCAGGTGCAAAAATTCCTGCTTTTCCTGTAAATTTAACACCTAAAATATTCCCATTTAAAGTAGATTTTACCCCATAAACATGAGATTCCTGAACTCTTGACCATATTCCACGAAGGGATCTGTAAAAATTATATTCTTCATTATTTGCAATAGGCAAAACAACAATATCACACCCAAGATTTCTTGCAATTTTAAAGGTTTCAAAATAAGTCGCATCCATGCAGATAGGACATGCTATTCTTCCAATATCAGTATCATAACAATATAATTTATCTCCCCTTGATAAATTTAAAACCTCTTCAAAATCAGTTAAATGAAGTTTTTTCTGCCTTCCTAATATTTCTCCATCCCTTGATATTAAGCTTCCGCAATTATAAAGTTTACCCTCTTCCCTTAAAAGATAAGTCCCTGTGTATATATAAATATCATATCTTGCAGCAAGAAAGCACATGATATGCTCAAGAGCCCTTTGTATAGGGTAAGCTACCCCATACAAAATATTAAATATAGTTTTGTCCTCTCCCTTTGAGGAGGACAGTTCTCTTTTTTTTGCTTTTTCATCTAGTTCAAAGAAATATAGTTCCTTTTTAAAATCCTCAATCTCAAACTTTAAATTTTCATTAGAAATATTTTTAATAAATAGAGAGCTTATCTTATCGCTAAAGGGAATTATGCCATAAAAATCAAGAAAGTTGTATTCTGGAAACACTATAATATCACAACCTGCTTCCCTTGCTTCCCTAACAAATCTATGTAAAATATCTATATATTCCTCAACTGACTTAACTTTTTTAACACTTCTTTGTACACATGCAACAGATAGAATACCACTTTTTCTTCCTATTTTCTTATCATAAGTTATCTTATTTAGATACTTGTCTATTTTTTTTATATTTAATTTTATTTTTAAAAAAGCTTCAAAAAAACTTCCAATTCCCACTTCCATTTACCCACCTCCCTAAAAGCCAAAATTTTAACCTCATCTTTAATTATTTAAACATATCTTCATACAGTTTAATATTTAGTTTTGATAATACATCAAACTTTTTTATTGCATTCTTTCTTTTTTCATTATCGAGATTTGCTGTTATCAATTTGCAATCGTTATTTCTTTCAATTTCTAATATTCCATTTTCCCTCTCTGTCATCTCAAGAGGGCCATGAATTAAAGAAAGGCTGTTAAAATCCATATTCTTAAAACTTCCCTTAAAGCCGCTTTCAACCCCGAAAAAAAGATTTTGCTGAACATTTTCCCAAAGAGGACTTATATTAAAGGATTGTTTTTGCTTTCTTACAGCAACTGGGGATAAAACTAAATCTGCCCCAGACATTGCAATATATCTTGAAACCTGAGGATAAAATATATCCGTAGAAATAATAATAGCTGTCTTAAAGCCACATATATTAACAAATGAAATATCATCTCCTCTGCTAAGATTAGCATCCCTTTCCCACCTTGATAAATATATCTGCCTTTGGCGAAGAAGTATTCTTCCATTTTGAATGATGCAAGAAGAATGATATTTTCTGCCATTTAAAATTTCAAAATAACTTCCTGGACATATTATTAAACTTCTAAAATCTATTGATAATCTAAGCAGGCTTTCAACATATTCCCTATCATTATTAAAAAAGCATCCTAAAAGTCCTGGAAATACAATAACATCAACCTGCTCATATAAAGCTTTTAATAAAAGCATAAGAATCTTATTTAATATATCATCCTTTCTCATACTGATGTTAAAATCATCTTTTTTGGTTACAACAGCTCCAACTCTCAAAACTTCTCCTCCTCATCAGCATTTTAATAAGTGCATTATAAAAAAGTATATCTAAATATTTCCTTTCTTTTTAAAAGCATATCACTTATTCTATCAGTACCGTTAAGTTGTCCAATTTTTCATATAATTGGCTCAGATTAATAAATTCTCTTCTTAACAAAACATTATCTATAATTACAAAGAGAAATCCCCTCGGAGCATCCGAAGGCATTTTTATTTAAACACTTTAAAGATATAATAATCTTATATTTTTGATTTTCATAGTTGAAGTTCCAATACCTTCTTTATTTTACTAATATCTTCTATAATAATAATAAATTTCCTGCATGTTAAACTATTTTAGCATTAAATTATTTTAAAAAGCTTATTTTTCTAAAACCTTTTTGGCTGTGTCAATGGATTTTAGTATTACCTGATCCATATTATAGTATTTATATTCTGCAAGTCTCCCAATTAAAAAGAGATTTTTAAATCTTTTTGCTTCTTTTAAATATTTATAATACACTTCATTATTTTCTCTAGACAAAACCGGATAATAGGGAATATCACTTTCTTTACAAGGACATGGATATTCGTAAAGAATTGTCGTCTTGCTGCTATCAACATTCAAAGAAGTAAAATGCTTAAATTCAGTTATCCTCGTATAATCATAATCGTTAGGATAGTTAACAACTGAAAACATCTGGTAATATTTTTTATTTAACATTTTAAATTCAAATCTTAAGGAACGATAATCCAATCTTCCATATTTATATTCAAACAATTCATCAATTGAACCTGTGTATATAAAAGCACCTTTGAAGGTTTTTCCATGAAACAATATTTTAGAAGTTTTTATATTAAGCTTTAAGCATTCTTTAAAATCACAATTAAGCATAATTTTTATGTTAGGATGGTTAATCATATTATTAAAAAGGGCTGTATATCCAAAGCAAGGCATTATCTGATATTTATCGGTAAAATATTTTCTATCATAAGAAATATATACTGGAACACGATTTAATACAGTTTCATCTACTTTATTATTTCCCCACTGCTTTTTTGTGTAATTTAAAAATACTTTTTCATAAACATAATCACCAATACTTCTTATTTTTGAATCAGAATATTTCATAAGGACTGTTATTGGAACAACACTTCCGTATCCAAAAGTTTTTATTAAAATATCTTTAATCTCTTTAAAGTTATCCATCGTCATTTCAATTGATAACAAATTAAAAGGAATTGGAACAAACTTCCCATCTATAAACCCAGCCACTTGATGCTCATAACTAAAAAAGCTGCTAAACCTGTTTATAAAGTTTAATACTTCATCGCTGTTTGTATGAAAAATATGGGGGCCATATTTATGAATGTATGCCCCGCTCTCATCTTTATAATCATACATATTGCCCCCAATATGCTCCCTCTTTTCAACGATTAAAACTTTCATACCCTTCTCTGCTAAAATCCGTGCTATAACAGCTCCAGCAAATCCACAACCAACAACAACTACATCCATATTCTCATCTCCAAAGGTTAAAATCTAATTCCAATATATTTTAAAAGTGCTATTAACTCATTAATCTTTCTTTTATCAAACCCCATTTCCCTCATTATTCTTATCTGCGTTGAAGCATGATGTTTTATAACTATGCTTAAATATTCTTTAGAAACATAATCGGAAATGGTTTTGTAATAATCCATAAGCCTATAGGTTATTTTCTCAAGATCAGGTAACCTTTTTTTCATAACCTCTATATTAACGCTCTGGTCAGTTCTTCCTAAAGTATATTGATAAAGCTCTATATCCTGATAACCTATAGATTTTACATAGGGAATAGGAACGCTTATATACTCCTCATCAACATAAAAAGTTTTTTCTAGGCATTTTAAATTTGATTTTAAAAGCACATCAGTTTTATATGTTATAGAATGCATATGAAAATATCCTGTAAAAATATCGGGATTCAAGAATTTAAGAATTGATTTTAGTTGAATTGAATTTTTACATTCAAAACTTTCAAATACACTTTTGTAGCTTATAATTTCACTTTTACCATCAATAAAGCATCGGCAGTAATTTGTGATAATCATATCGTCTTTGCAGTTTAAAAGATAGATAAGATGATTTATAAGAGAAGATGTGTTAACGTTATCATCGGCATCAACAATTTTAAAGAATTTTCCTTTTGCATTTGCAATGCCAGTATTTATTGCAGAACCATGGCCTCCATTTTCCTTGGATATCACCCTGAAAACATCTGGGTATTTATTCTCATATTTTAATGCGATGTTTAAAGTATTATCCGTTGAACCATCATTAACAACAATTATGTCAAGAAATTTCATAAGTTTTTCTTTTATTATAAAGCTGCCAAGGCACCTGTCTAAATAGTTTTCCATATTATATGCCGGAACAATTACTGTTAATAACTTTTCTTCATTAAAATTAAGCTTTTTATCTATAAATTCATGAAGTTCTTTTTCTCTTTTATCCCATGTATTATTTGAAGCCTCCTCATATAATTTATTTTGAATATGAACATGGTTTTTTATATTTAATGCATAATCTATTTTTTTAATAAAATCATTATAGTTTTCACCTATAAGACACATATAATCTTTACATTCAGGAATATTCGTTGAAACAATAACTTTTTTCTGAGCCATATATTCATAAAGCTTAACTGGTGATACGGATAATGTTACATCATAAATTTTAAAAGGAATGATACAAACATCAAAATACTTTGAATAGTATTTAAGCTCTTTATAATCTTTACATCCTAAATAATAGATGTTTTTAAAGCTTTGTATATTGCTTGCTTTAAGAGTATTGTCATATTCCTGCCCAATTAAAACAATATTATAGTTTCTTGTTGAAGCAATCTTTTTTATAAGTTCATAATCTATCCATTTAGAAAGAGCACCATAATATCCTATTATCGGCCTATTTTGATTTAATATAGGCTTTATATCAGTTGGAACATAGTCATCATATTTTATAATCCAATCCTCTAATGTTACTCCATTTTTTAAAACCAAATAATCCCCCTTTCTAAAGGGAAGTATATTTTTTTTCAATTTATCAGAAGTAACAACTACAATATTTGATGGGTCATTTAATATTTTTTTGTGCCTTTCAAACACATAGTTTGGAATGTTTGGTATTATATCATTGCTTATTTCATCGATATATTCATAAAGAATAACCCCTCCAAGATTTTTTATATACTCTATGTCCTTAATTGTATTTCCAAAATCCGTTCCTATAAGATGATAAATAACCGGTGCTTTTGTATTACTAAATATCATATTTATTATTTTATCCTTATTTAAAGAATCATTAAAATTTACAAGATATAAAAAATCCCTTTGTTTTAAAATTGTTTTTACCCTATCTTTTATATGAGAAGGATTTACAGCATAAAAAATTAAATTTCCTCTTTTCAATTGCTCTTCAACTAAATGGTGGGTTCTTTGTTTCATTGGTGTATTCCATCCTAAATTTAAAGTAGAATAAATGTATACGTTATTATATTTTCCTTCTTTAATATCAGATAATGCTCTATTGAAATCAACGTCCATCACTATCCATCCTTTCTAAAATTCGACTTATCATATCATTTTTCTCATATATTCTATGAAATTGATTTTATATCTGTTAACTTTTATTTAAAGATAAAAATGTTAAATATGATTTTTAAAAAATTTTTCATCTAAAATAAATCTTTAAAAGAAAAAGTCTCCTAATATTATATATTAGACAGATTGTTGATAAACCCCTTGGTTTCAAAAATCAAGGGGTTTATTTATGCGATAGCATATAAATTTTCAAAATAAATTTCTAATTTTAATATAAATATTTTATTAATATTCCTAAAAAATAAAAGGGATAGTACCCT
>JAOADY010000035.1 GCA_026417075.1 Caloramator sp. | reverse complement strand
TTTTGTTGTTTGGATTTAATTTCATTAATCATGGGATACCTCCAAAATTTATTTCTATATATATAATTCTACATAAATTTTTAAAATCCTTTTTGCTACGCAAAAAAAGCTGCTGACAAAATTTGTTTGTCAACAGCCTGTCTTTTCTTAAAAAAGAAAAGATTTTCGTTAGATATAAAACATTGCTTGTTATATTTATTAAGAATACAGCATACACTGATAGTTTTTTTCAATCCTAACATTAAATACAGGCAGAATATAATAACATCAAATGTATAAATAAAATAAGGAATTAAAATTTGCATTTTATCAATTTTTATATCTAAATATTGTCAAGTATTTGAATTAGTTTATCTTTTAAAGTTGGAATTTCATTCTGTAATGTAAACCACACATCACCCATCTTTAAAGTTTGATATTTATGTGCAGTAATATCTCTCATTCCTGCAATCCCTCGCCACGGAATATTACTATAAGTTTCTTTAAATTCATCAGTAAGATTTTTTACAAGCTCACCAATATTTATAAGAGTCATACACGAAGCTCTTTTAGTTTTTTCATCATTTAAAAATTCTTCTAAATTATATCCTTCTATTATTTCTTCAATCACCACTATTTCGGAAAGTATCTTTTTTATTATTTGAAAATCTCTATTGTTCATAAATATCAATCACCTTACTAATTTTTATTAACGAATTTTCATCTATAGGTGCATGAATCAAATCTACATCTTTATGCAATCTATTTTCTATTTCTTCTTTTATATCATATAACATAAATAAAGATACGTTAGAAGATGTAAATTCAATAAGCAAATCAATATCGCTGTCTTCATCTGCATTGCCATCAGCATAAGATCCAAATAATGATATTTTCTTTATTGGATATTTTTTTACAATATCATTTATTGATTCTCTTATATTACTTGCAGTCAACATTCAGAATCACCCTCTCTGAAATTAAATTTCCTAATTAAAGTATACCATATAGTTTATATTTATAAACTATTATTAGATATATAAGCTGATATAATTTCAAATCACAATGAAGTTATGAAGCTATAAAAAACCAGTTGAAAATGACACACTTATAAATTTGTCACTTTTCAACTGGGTGGAACTTTTTTATATATATTTTCTAATCACATCCTCTATCTGCTTCTCATCTTTAGCATCTGGTCTTGTAACATCTTTTATAAGCTCCCACTCTTCAGTATGTATAATTTCTTCCTCTGGGTTTATTAACGTCAAAGGAGAGAGAGTTTCCATCTCAAGCATAAAATCCGTAGTGTAGGTTTCATAGGATACCCCAAAATCAGGGTATCTTTTGTCCATGAAGTGCTCATAACGCTTTATAAAAAGGTTGCCGTGGTTAAAATATGCTGCCCAGCCCTCTTCATTATTAATTCCTATCTTAAAAGCCATCTTCATCTCTTTATTTTGGCTTAGGGTTATAAATTTTTCTCCCCAGTAAACCCTAGAATCGTTCATCTTTGCATAGGGCCAAAGGGCTATATTTCTATTTGGTAAAAGGCCTGTCTCTCTTTTAGGCTGAGGTATAACTTCAAGTCCTCCAGGTGCCATGATTGAAAGTGCCCAAGCTGATGCCTCAATACTCCAAGCGTTTTTATTTATAAGATGGTGTACAATTTTTACTTTGTTTGAACTTTTCTCCATGGTTATCTCAATCTTTTTCTGCATTTGGACATAAGGCTCTACATCCTGAGTTACAACTACTCCATTTTTTATTTTTTCAACCTTTAAAGGTTTATTATCCGGCATATAGGTTCGAGGCATACTTTCAGGGCTGTGCCAAAGCCTGTGTCCTCCCCTTAAATAAAATTTGCCATCATCAATGTTCATTTCAACAGGAGCATCGTCGCAAAATTCATTTTCCCCTCCAATAAATCCAAACCTAATAATCCTAGGTCCACAATCTATAGTAATTACAGCATCAATATTTCCATTTGAAATTTCTAAGCATTTGCCATAGTTTTTGTATCTTATTTCCCTAACTATAACTTCCCCCATGGTAATCCCTCCAATTATTTAATTCCCCTATTTTATACTAAACAACTCTATTAAAAAATAACCTCTCTAAAGCTTTCATATTTTACAAATTAAATACTAGGCTTAAAATCCGCATGCTTTTTAGCAAAATTCTTTTCAAGCAGGTTAGAATCTATTGGTCTTATTGCTGGTGCTAATGCATAGGTTCTATAAGCTATCTTAGCGACAGCCTCAAGAACATCAGCTATATTTACAGCATCCATAGGAGTCTTTCCCCATGTAAAGGGTCCATGGTTGCTTACAAGTACAGCCGGCATATAAAGAGGATTTATACCGCTTAATGTTTCTACTATAACCTTTCCTGTTTCAGCTTCGCATTGTCCCTTTATTTCCCTTTCATTCAATTTCCTTGTGCAAGGAATATTTCCATAAAAATATTCGGAATGAGCTGCTCCAAGGGGAGGTATACCTTTACATGCTTGAGCCCAACTCGTTGCCCAAGGGGAATGAGTATGTACTATTCCCCCTATTTCCTTAAAAGCTTTATAAATCACTAAATGAGTTGGCGCATCGCTAGATGCCTTTAAATTCCCTTCAATTTGGTTCCCATCCATATCAAGAACAGATAAACTTTCAATAGTAAGCTCATCATATTGCACTCCGCTTGGCTTTATTACTATAAGACCTTTTTCTCTATCTATTCCGCTGACATTCCCCCAAGTATGGTTTACAAGCCCTCTCTTTTTTAGTTCAAGGTTTGCAATCAATACTTCTTCTTTTAATTTTTCAAGCATAAAAATTCTTCCCACCTTATTAAATTCATAAAAAATTTACACATTCATATTATAAGCATTAATTAACAATGATTAAACCTTATTTATAACTAATAGTTCGCTTAAATATGGAATATAATAGGCTTTTTGTTTTGTTTTCTTCATTAATCTGATTTTATCATCAAGTTTCGTTATTCAAAAAGATTCGAAATTTCATATTTTTGAACATAACCCTTCCCCTGCCATATATCCTTTTCTTCAAGTCTTTTGTCTATTTCATTTAAAACTTCCCACTTTTTAAGGCTCCATATCGGTTCTATTAAAAGTTCCCTCGGGCTATCACCTGTTAATCTGTGAATTACCATGTTTTCAGGAAGAATATTAATAGAAGATACAACAAGATCAACATATTCATCAAAGGATAAAAATTTTAGTTTCCCTTCATTATAAAAATCAACAAGCCTTGTTCCTTTCATAAGATGAAGAAGGTGTATTTTTATGCCCTGAGTTTTAGTATTTGCTACAAATTCAACGGTCTTTAGCATATCTTTTTTCGTTTCCCCCAAAAGACCAAATATTACGTGACTTACAACATCTATATTCCTTTTTTTTAATTCCTTTACTGCTTTAATATATGTTTCAAGGTCATATCCTCTATTTATAACCTTTGCCGTTTCATCATTTATAGTTTGTAACCCAAGTTCCACCCAAAGATAGGTTTTTTGATTTATTTCAGATAAAAGATCAAGGACTTCAAGCGGCAGACAATCCGGTCTTGTTGCAATAGCAATACCTACAACATCCTTTAAATTTAATATACTATAATATTTTTCCCTTAAAACCTCAATCGGTGCATAGGTATTTGTATAGGCCTGAAAATAAGCAATATACTTTCCGCTTTTCCATTTTTTATTCATCATCTCTTTAACTTCATAAAACTGCTCTATTATGTCTCTGCTTTTTCCTGTAAAATCTCCAGAACCCCTTTCGCTACAGAATATGCATCCTCCCTTTGATATTCTTCCATCTCTGTTTGGGCATGAAAAACCTGCATCGAGGGATATTTTAAATACCTTTTCATTAAACTTTTCTCTTAAAAAATAATTTAATGAATTATATCTTTTGTCTCCCCATTTTTTTGCCATACATACACTTCCTCAAAGATAATTATTATCAATTAACATATTGTTTACACAATATCAATACCATTTTAATATACTATTGTTATTATAAGAATGTAAATTTCATAATTCCCCCTTTAAATAGATTAAAAGCCGGCCAGTCCGGCTGATTTTCTATTAATTTAAAATATGTTAACACTTTCAAAATAGATTTTTCATATTATCTTGATAGTATATAATCATAAAAATTCTATCCCCCCTCTATTATAGAAGCAAAGCCGGTTAATCCGGTTTTTTTGCTTTTTTGTCATTTAAATTCGAGGGGGCAGAAAAGTTTAGAAAACTCTTTCTCACCATATCCTTCAAAGTTTACCTTTATTATGTTTTCATCTTCATAAATTACTATTCCTTCTCCATACTTTGCATGGAGTGCTTTTTTGGCATTATTTAGCTCTTTCTTTTCTCTTTCATCCCTAAGCTGCCTATAAAGAGTAGAAAGGCTGTTTGTACTACTCTCTTCCTCCCTTTTAATAAGGTTTGATGGTATCATAGATATATAGGGGCTTTGATAAGGTAAAACTCCATTAAGGCTTGGTTTTATTACATAGGATATCTCAAGATAATTTTTTGCTCTCGTAATTCCAACAAAAAACAATCTTAATTCTTCTTCCTCTTCACCTCTTTTTGAGGATATAGGAATATTTCCCATATTAGCACCTACTATAAAAACGTGTGAAAACTCTAATCCCTTCGATGCATGCAAAGTCATTAGGTTTACGGATAAATCCATACTTTTTTCTTCATCGCTACATTCAAATATAGTTTCGCCTTTAAATACAATCTTTATAGGTATTCCCTCTCTTTTAAAAACATCGGATAAAACTTCGGCCTGAGCTGTTCTTCTATACAGCACTGCAATATCTTTAAAACTTACTCCTTCACTATTTAACTCTTTAATCTTCCTAACAACATACAATGCCTCGTTAAATGAATCATAATGCTTTCTAATTATTATAGGATTGCCGTAATCTTTGATACTTTTAATACTTCCTCTGTTTAAAAAGGATTTTGCCGCCTCTATTATAGTACGGCTCGAGCGATAATTTATAGGAAGCGAAAACTCCTTTGGATTGTATAGGTTCCTAAATTTGTCAAATATTTTATTGTTGCCTGTTCTAAAAGAATATATTATCTGGTTCTCATCACCTATTGCAAATATATGGCTTCTGTCCCCTGCAATCTTCCTTATAAGCTCAAACTGATTAATATCCGTATCCTGAAACTCATCTATTATTATATAGGGAGGATTCATTGGTTTATCGAGTATTTTAATACAATTTTCTATAATATCATCAAAATCCATAAAGTTATTTCTAATCTTTTCTTCATTATACAACTTATATAGTTTTTCTATATCATCACCTTTTTTCATAACTCCCCATAGGCTTTTTCCCTTTTTAAATTCTTCAATCCTTTTTGATAGCTTATTTTTGTACTTAATGTTTAGTTTGTTTCCATCAAGTATATTATTTAAAATATCTGCTGCCTTGCTGTTATCTATTATCTCAAAATTCTTTTTATAACCTAAAGTTTCAAGTCTTTGGCTCTCGTTTAATATAGTTTTTGCAACTGAATGAAAGGTTCCGAAATATTTAACCTTATCTTTTAAATCGTCATTGAAACATAAAATCCTGTCTAAAATCTCATCTGCAGCCTTATTTGTAAAAGTAAAAACAATAATATTTTCAAGAGGTATGTTTTTTACAATATGAAGATATAATATCTTATGAATTAAAACCGTAGTCTTTCCGCTCCCCACAACTGCATTTAAAAGAGCATATTTTTCATCGCTTATAACTGCCTTCTTTTGATATTCATTTAGCTTTTCAAATTCTTTTAAATACTTTTCTTTCATAAGGCCACCTACTTTGTTAAATCATCATATCTTCTCATTATCTTATCCTTAATATCCTCTACTGCGTTTGCGCATACATCTATTTTAAAACCTTTAGGAACATTTACATAACGTTTTATTATGTTTTCTATTTTAGCTTTATTTGCGCTCTCCATTATCCATTCTCTAAAAAAGCTTCCGTTGACATTTAAAAATAATATATCTCCCGATGTTGAAACACTGCTTATAGTAGATAAAAATTGATTAAAGGTTTCGCTTTTTTTATTTAAAAAGGTTATAAAATCATTCCATTTATCAGGAAGCTCTGAAAAATCATAAATCTTTTCTTCTACATAAACAACTTCAGGAGATTTTTCCTTTACTTTAAATGTTATTTCCCTCTTATTTAGCATCCCCTCAAGCGCCCAAAGTACAAGCTTTTTGTCAAGATGATAATCTCCAACACAAGCAGGGCATCCATCGTGGCATCTGCAGTTTTTTACAAGGTTTATTGCATCATTTAATATATCCTCTGAAAATTCAAAGGCCTTTTCAGTAAATCCAAGTCCTCCAGGATAAAGGTCATAAAGAATTATAAAGGCTCTTTTTACTTCTCCTTCTTTTTCAACGGTGTTAAATACGGTTCCTCCGATGTCCTCTGCTGTTGCCATGGTTCTCATCCTTGCTGAAGTTAAAAGAGCATGCTTTATTCCATTGTAATAATTAAACTGTGTATAGGAGTTTATAACAGCATCAACATCATCAGGTATTAAATACCACATACCTTCTGTTTCAAGCTGTGTAAAAAGATTTTCAACTATGGGCTCAAACCCAAGGTTCTGCCTGTTATGGAACTGTATCATTTTATAGGCTGAAACCGATTCTTTTATATTTACATCTCCGAAGGTAACATCAGTCCTCATTATCTTTTTATTTTTAAACTCCCTTAAAATTCCTACAGATACTTCATTAAAGGGAACGGTAAAATAATTCATATCAACAGGAATAACCTGCGCAATTCTGTTTGTCAAGTCGAGGCTCTCAACAAGATACTGCATCCCATCGTGTATATATATAGCCTTTGGATATACCTCATGGAATGCCTGATATTCATCCATTTCTGTGAGCATAGTTCCATTCTGTTTATTTATAACTTTATATATATTGCTCGATATATTTCTTAAATTAAAATCTCCTGCAGGAAAGTCCTTTCCTATCCATGTAAATACTCCCCCATCGTTTTTCAATTCCCCTGCCTTTATGAGAACTGGAATAATCTCTCCTATGTCTGGGAAAACGCAGGCATCATCTAAAGATAAAGGAAGCTCTGCAGCTGCTGCTCTTACATGAGCAAGCTGAATAAAAAGGTTATCCTTATCTATTACTGCGTTCTCAACTCCAGTTTTTACAAGATAATCAGTATTTACTGCAATATACTGATCAATGGAGGATACATCAAGTATAAGTATTCCTATCGCTCCATCTCCCTTTCTCCCCGCTCTTCCAACCTGCTGCCAAAAGGAGGCTTTAGTTCCTGGAAAGCCGCAGGATATAGCAATTTCAAGACTTCCTATATCTATCCCAAGCTCTAAAGCATTTGTTGCAATAACCCCATTTATGAGCCCTTGGGAAAGTCTTTTTTCAATATCTTTTCTTTCTGTTGGAGTATATCCTCCTCTATAGCCTGATATTCTATCGGATAAATCCTTTGAAAGGCTCGGCATCCCTTCTATATTTGAGAGCCTATCCCTTGATTCTTTAAGTACAACCTCAACTTCCCTTCTGCTCTTGCAAAAGGTTATAAACCTTCTTCCGCTTTGAACAAGATCAGGCACAAAATCCGATGCCTCCTCTTCTGGGCTCTTCCTATATTCTGTATCCCTAACAAAGGGAGGCTGCCATATGTATATTGTCTTTTGGCTTCCAGGAGATCCATCCTTGTATATATGTGAAAATTTTTTTCCTCCTATGTTCTGTGCAAGTTCAACAGGATTTGCTATAGTTGCAGAGCTAAATAGGAACTGGGGATTTGATTTATAATATCTGCATATCCTGTTTAGCCTTCTTATTACGTTTGCCATATGAGAACCAAAGGCTCCCCTATAAACATGAAGCTCATCTATTACTATATATTTTAATCTTGAAAATATATAGTTAAACCCATATATGCTGTGATTAGGCAAAAATGCTGAATTTATCATTTCAGGATTTGTAAGTATTATATTTGCATTTTTTCTTATTCTTGTTCTTTCGTTAGGAGGAGTATCTCCATCGTATATTCCGCATTGAATTCTATCCTCGCCGAAGTATTCAAGTATCGATGTAAAATTTCTAAACTGGTCATGGGCAAGAGCTTTTGTTGGGTAGATAAAAAGAGCCCTATTCGTCTTATCCTTTAATATAGATTCAGCAACAGGCAAAAGAAAACTAAGAGTTTTACCGCTTGCTGTAGAAGTTGTTATTATAACATTTTCTCCCTCTACTGCCCTTTCGAACATTTCATACTGATGGGAATAGAGTTTTTCTATTCCTAAACTTTTTAAATACCCTTTTAAATCATCGCTCATATTTTCAGGATAAGGCATGTAAATCGGTTCTCTTTTATCTATATTTATTTCACCTATTATTCTATTTTCATAATTTTTAAGCTCCGGCAGCTTCATAAGATATCCTCCTTATAGAGTATTACAATATAATTTTAATCTTAGTATCTAATATCTTCAATTATAATGTAAAATTGATTTTTAATAATCCATAAAAATTGGGGAATAATATATTTGAAAAAATTTTGGAGGGGTGGCGTTATGTTTGATTTAATTCCTTTTAGAAGAACAAGCAATGACCTCTTCGACCTTTATAACGACATGGAAAAAAGCCTTTCTCAAAACTTCAATTTTGATTTTCCATCCTTTAAAACCGACATAGTCGACAAAGGAGATAAGTTTATACTAGAAGCTGACCTTCCTGGCTTTAAAAAAGAAGACATTGATATAGACATTGATGGAAATATGCTTACTATTTCAGCAAAACACAGCGAAAAAAGAGAAGAAAACAAAGACAACTACATTCGGAGGGAAAGAAGATACGGCTCCTTTACAAGAAGTTTTGATGTTTCAAACATAAAAACCAATGATATAAAGGCTGAATATAAAGACGGGGTTTTAACCTTAGAGCTTCCAAAGATAAATAAAGAAGGAAGAACCGGGAGAAAAATAAGCATACAATAAATAAGAAAAATCTTTAAAGACTGAATACAGATTAAACCGTATTCAGTCTTTTATTTTAATAATTTATGTATTTTTTAATTCTCTATATAATTCTAATAAAAAATAACAAATATACTGTTTTTATAATTCTAATAATAAATGTGATAAAAAATTCATTGCTAATTTATTTTTTAAATATTATTATGAAGTTGTAAAGTTTTTTTAAAAAGCAACAAATTTCTCATTCATAAAAACCACAATTCATATTTATTAAATATAATTTTAATTTTTATTATGGGGGATGTTAATGTGGGTTATAAAAACATTTTTATGCTTCTTGGAGGATTAGGTCTTTTTATTTACGGCATGCATATAATGGGGGAAGGCCTTGAAAAAACAGCTGGTAATAAGCTAAAAAAAATACTTGAAGTCTTGACAACAAATAAGATAATGGGAGTTATAGTTGGAACTATTATTACCGCTATAATGCAAAGTAGTAGCGCAACTACGGTAATGGTTGTTGGTTTTGTAAATGCCGGACTTATGAATCTCTATCAGGCTGCAAGCGTAATAATGGGTGCAAACATCGGTACTACAATAACTGCACAATTAATAGCTTTTAATTTATCAGATATTGCTCCTTTAATACTTGCACTTGGTTCTATTGTTACAATTTTCGCAAAGAAGAAAAAAATAAAAGATTTAGGAGAGATAATTTTAGGTTTTGGAGTAATTTTTGTAGGTATGACTATTATGTCAACTTCCATGGAACCTTTAAAAAGTAACCCTGACTTCTCTAAAATAATTCTAGTATTAAGCCATAACCCTATTCTTGCAATTCTTGCTGGAACAATAATAACCGGTATAATTCAAAGCAGCGGAGCTTTTATTGCTGTTTTAATAGCCCTGTCATCAAAGGGTGCAATAGGCTTTGAAGCAGCACTTCCACTACTTCTTGGAAGCAATATAGGTACCTGTGTAACTGCACTTTTAGCATGTATTGGAACAGGTAAAAATGCTAAAAAAGCTGCACTTATACACCTTACTTTTAATGTAATTGGAACGATTATTTTTATGGCATTATACTCTTTAATAGTTCATCTAATACCTATGCTTGGCGGAAGCATAAAAAGACAAATTGCTAACGCCCATACCATATTCAATATATCAAACACAATAATTCAATTACCTCTTGTTCCTCTTCTTGTTAAATTTGTAAATACAATTATCCGAGGCGATGATAAAGAACACGAACCTATGTCGTTGCAATATGTAGACAAAAGACTTTTAGAAACTCCATCTGTAGCAGTACAGCAGGTAATAAAAGAAACTGTCAGAATGGGAAGGCTTGCTGTTAAAAACGTTGAAAAGACTTTATCTTGTTTTATAAATTTTAATGAAGATATTGAATGCGATATATATAAAAGGGAAGAACTTATAAATTACCTTGAAAAAGAGATAACCTCTTACTTGGTTTTATTATCAAACAGTTCGATTTCTGAAGAAGAATCCATAATTGTAACCTCCCTTTTTCATGTTGTTAATGACATTGAAAGAATTGGCGATCATGCAGAAAACCTTCTTGAGCTTTCTGAGCATAAATATCAAAACTCATTAAAATTTTCGATAGAAGCGCAGACAGAATTTAAGTTTATTTACGAAACCGTTTTAACGGCCGCAAACAATTCAATAGATGCTCTCGAGTACAACGATATAGAAAAAGCTCAATCTGTAATTGAAATTGAAAAGAAAATAGATAAAATAGAAAAACAACTAAGAAGCGACCATATAGGCAGACTAAACAAAGGAATATGTAATCCTGAAAGCGGAACAATATTCCTTGATGCAATAAGCAATCTTGAAAGAATCGGAGACCACTCCCACAACATATCTCAAATAGTGCTTAAAGAAAACTAGCATATTATATCAATATATTACATATATTCTTCCGAAAATCCAACAATTAATTTACATATTTTTCAACAACAAAAGCTCCTTTACGTTAAAAGTCTGGAGCTTTATTCTTTTTCAACCCTATTTTACATTTGTCAATATTTCCTGGGGAATATAATCGCAAAACAAAGAATCACAAAACAAAATTAATCTCTTTTTTACATCCTGGGCATTTACTTTCTTTAATCGACAAGTCGATATTATATCCATTTCTTTTAACCAATAAATATCCACACTTGGGGCAATAGGTATTGTTATCAATGCCTGATACATTTCCTATATATACATAATTCAGGTATTCCTTTGCTATATCTCTGCATTCTATAATTCTCTCAATGGGAGTTGAAGGTACAGTAAACTTATACATTGGATAATATCTTGTCAAATGCAGAGGGATATCCTTATTTATACCTGAAAGCCATTTTGAAAGTTCTCTAATTTCATCAATCGAATCATTATAGCCGTTTATTAGAAGTGTAGTAACTTCAACATGGCAGCTTTCATCTGCAATTTCTATAGTTTTAAGTACATTATCAATATTTCCCCTGCATATTCTATTATAAAAATTTCTGCTGAAAGCCTTTAAATCTATATTCATGGCATCTACAAAGGGAAGTAATTTTTTAAGAGGCTCTTCATTTATATATCCATTAGTTACAAGAACAACATCAATAGATTCTTCCTTTGCAATTTTTGAAACATCAAAAACATATTCATACCATATAAAAGGCTCGTTATATGTAAATGCAATTCCAATGTTATCTTTTGCTTTTGTGTCTTTAAATAAATTTATTAAATTCGCAGAACTTATATATTGGGTTTCTGCCTTTTCCATTGAAATAGAATAGTTTTGACAAAAACCGCATTTAAAATTACAGCCAATGCTCCCAACGGATAAAATATTTTTTCCCGCCTTAAAATGAAATAAGGGTTTTTTCTCAATAGGGTCAAGTGCAATTGAACTTACCTCACCGTAATTAATCGTATTTATCTTCCCATCCTTTGCAATCCTTACATTGCATATCCCAATATCCCCGTTTTTTAATCTGCAGTTATGGGGACATAGCCTGCATATTAAAATTTCTCCTTCCATATCATAAAACATAGCTTTTCTTTCCACATTATCACCTGTGCCTTACAACTTCAAATCTTTCTATGCTGTAATCTTCATCTTCAGATATTTTAGCTTTTTTAAGAGCAATTTTTATCTGCTCTGATACTGTATCTACCCCTTCTAAATCTGGAAGCAAAAGTCCTGTCCTAAATCCCTTTCTTACTATTACTCCATATTTTTTAGGGTCAAGCATATCTATAGAAGCCTTCTCCGGCGGCATAAGAACATCAACAGAATATTCAATTTCATCAAGTTCATCCTCATCAACAGGATAAAATCTTGGATCGTTAGTCCCTGCCTCAACAGCGTTTCTTATTATCTCAAGAGCAACATTTTCAGTTGTAGGGGATATAGTGCCTATACATCCTCTAAGCTCTCCTTCTTTTTTTAGTGAAACAAATACCCCATGTTTATTAAGGAGCATTTCTGAAGGAAGATAACTTGGGACAGGCAGATATTCTCCAGTTTTTATATAATGCTCAAGGCTCTCCCTTGCAAGTCTTACATACATATCTTCATCTTTAATATTTTTACTACCTTTTAAAAGCTTCTCTATTTCTTTAAATCTCTCACTATTTTTATCTTCATGCCCTTCTATTTTAAATACACAATATCCAACTCCAAAGGAACCTTCATAGGATAAAAGTTTAGATTGAGCCTTTATTCCCTCAAGACTTCCAAATAGTATATAAAAGGATCTAAGTCCGCACTCTCCTGCCTCATTTACTAATTTTTTGTCCATTGAAAATATACCCTTAACATCCATATTTTTAATAAGTTTTATTAAATTTTTATCAAATTCTGGGCCGTACTTGCTATATCCATAGGGTCCATCACTGCTTAACTTATGTGATAAATCCCCGCTTGCTATTATTATGCTGTCATAGTCCATGCTTTCTGTAGCCTCTTTAATTGCCATACCAAATTTATAAAGGCTCATCTTTGAAAGCATTCCATAGGTTATATGAATAATTTGAAATTCGCTATATTCCTTTGAAATAAAATAAAGAGGCACCATGGCTCCATGGTCGAGCTTTTTATCGATGTTATATCTTCTGCAGGATTTTTCATCTATAAGCAAACTCTCAACATTATATTTCTTTGCATAATCAGCTATTTTTTGTGTAAGCTTAGTATCGATTTTAAAATTTAATTCTACTTCTCTTTCTCCAAATTTTTCAAAATCCCCATGTATATAAGGAAAATTAGTTAATGCAACTGCATCCCTGAATATTGGGCCGTGAGGGGTTATAATAATTATTGTTTTTGGACTTTTGTTTTTAATGTCCCTTCCTACTTCTATTAAAGATTCCTTAGTTTTTTTTATTTTTTCCTCCTCTCCCTTTCCTATCTGTGGAATAATTATTGGAGGATGAGGAACAATATAGTACCCTGAAATTTTACCCATACTATTACCTCCTGATAAAGTTTATAACTTTTTCTTTTACTGCATTTCATTTTTATAGGTTGCAAAATACTTCATTATTCCGCAATAGAGCGCCCATGCTACTTTATTCTGATAGTTTTCATCCTTTAAAAGCCTTTCCTCCTCAGGATTTGATAAAAAACCGCACTCTACAAGTATTGAAGGAATATTGTTGTTAAGTATTATATAATACACATCCGTTTCTTTTTCAACCCTCTTATTGTTTCTATTTAATATTTTTATAAGCTCTTCCTGAACTATCTTTGCAAATAGCTTGCTGTTCTCATCTCCCTTTGGGTAAAACACCTGTGCTCCATAATACTGTGCCTGGGGGAAGCTATTTAAATGTATGCTTATAAATGCATCAGCATTGTTTTCTTTTATTATTTCCTTTCTTTTTTTTAAATCTTGTCTTTTTTTAGTTTCATTAGTATTTAATTGGCTGTATAATCCTTCATCCACCTCTCTTATCATAATACAGACATCTCCACTCTCTTCAATGTAAGCTTTAAGTTTCTTTGCTATTTCAAGGTTTATGTTTTTTTCTATTGTACCCGATTTTCCTATAGCGCCACCATCAATTCCCCCATGTCCTGCATCAACTATTATTACCCTATGACCTGTGGGAATAAATTTTGATATAAAAACATCCATATAGCTATAATCAAAGGTTGTAATTAAAATTGCTAAAAATAGTACTAATATTATCTGCTTAATATTTTTATTCACAAAACCACCTCTAAATAAAAATCATTATTAATATATGAAATATCTTCAAAATAAATGAATATTGAAAACATGCTTTCCTTAAGATATTATTATGTTAATGTAATCTTTATATACAATAACAATTATAAAAGGATGTGCTCTGATGAAACTACATAAAATAAAAGGTGATACATACTATATAGATGCTCCTACTAATTCAGGAATTTATATATTTAAAAACAAAAACTGCGTTATAATCGATACAGGAATCAATATGTCTTCTGCTAAAAGGATTGATTCTATTCTTATCGAAAACAATCTTAAGGCAAAATATATTATAAATACCCACAGCCATATGGATCACTGCGGAGGAAATAGATATTTTAAAACCACATATCCCGGAAGCATTATTTATTCCTCCCCTCTTGAGAAAATATTTATTGAAAATCCTGATTTTTTCCCTACAATGCTTTTTTCTTCATCTCCTATTAAAGGTATAGAAAAAAATTCAAATTCTATTGAAGTCGATTTTACTTTAGAATATGGAATAAATAAAATAAACGATGAGAAATTTGAAATAATACCTCTTAAAGGACATTTTATTGAGCAGATTGGAATTATAACTCCTGAGAGGGTATGTTTTACAGGAGATGCTGTATTTAGCAACGATATAATAGAAAAGTATTCCCTTCCTTTTCTTTTCGATATAAAAGAAAGCCTTAATACATTATACTTTTTAAAAAATGTTGAGGCTGATTATTTTGTATTAGGCCACAGCTGCCCTTGTTTAACCCGAGAGGAGTTTTTACCTTTAATAGATAGAAATATAAATAATATTGAAAAATATAATGAGCAGATTTTAGAGCTTTTAGATCAGCCCCTCACAAGGGAAGATTTGCTTGAAAACCTTGTAATTCTAAATAACCTTGAAATGGAATTTCGGCAGTATCATTTAAATCTTTCAGCAGTATCTGCTTTTATAAAATATTTATATGACGAAAACCTGATAAACTACTCAATTGAAGAAGGAAAACTATTTTACTATAAATAGGATTTAAATTTTATAGATCATGATAAAAAAGCAGCGGCTTTATCACCTAAATTCAATGATAAATGCCGCTTCTTACTTAAACATTTATTCCTGTTACAAGTTCATTTTCATCATAGCTTATATAATCGCTAATGCTTCCAGCATAAAGCCTGACCTTATATCCAATTTCATCAAGTATAACATAATTAATTGCTGCCTCTATTCCCGAGCCACAGTAGGTTATAATTTCCTTTATATTCTCCAACGCTTTAAAATTTTCCCTCAATATGTATTCATCCTTAACTTTTCCATTTTCATCAATGCTTTTCTCCCAAGGAATATTTATTGCTCCCTTTATATGACCTTTTTTATGATAAAGGGGTTCATATTCTCCTGTATATCTTTTTTCATTTCTTGAATCTACAAGAAGTATATCCCCATTATCAGCTACTTTTTTAACATAATCCACATCTGCGTACATATTATTCTTAATATTTTCTTTAAATGAGCCTTCACACCTTGAAGTCATTTTTTCATCAGAAACGGGATAGCCCTTTTCTTTCCACTCATTAAATCCACCATTTAAAACAAATACATTTTCATAACCCATATATTTTAACTGCCACCACGCCCTTGGGGAGCTATATATCTTATCATCATAAACTACAATTTTTGAATTCATTCTAATTCCTAAACCTGAAAGCTTTTTCCCAAGAATGTCAGATTCTGCAACAGGTCTTGCTCCTCCGTGAATTTGTTTTCTACCACAAAAATCTTCGTTAATATCAAGATAATAAGCATTTTTTATATGTAACTTTTCATAAGCTTTTTTGCCATAAGAAGCATCAAATAAATCTAATCTGCAGTCGATAATGAATAAATCATTATCATTTATATTATTAAATAGTTCCTCACAGCTAATAAAATTTTTCACAAAACCACCACCTAAAATAAATCTTTAACTAAAATTAAATTATAAAAAATTGCTCTACATATATACCTTATTTAAAAATCTAAACATACACTAAACTTTTTTGTTTAATAAGACATAATTATAAAAAATTATATATAACATTTAATAATTACATATTAATATAAATTTTTTAATCTGTCGAATAATATTTATATAATAAAAAAATACATAACTAAAAATACTCTCAACAACAGCATCAAACATATGTGATAATTATATATATTGATTTTTTGTAATCATTTGTTTCACACTAACTACTCTGAAAACATCAATAAAATACCAATTAAATATCAATAACAATGAATTTTGTAATAATTTTTAACAATCAATTATATCTTTAGCTTTTATTCTTAATTAATGCATTTATGACATCGGCAACTACTCTGAAAACTCCTATAAATATTCTAGTATGATGTAAAGTTAACATATTTTGTTATTATTTTGGGTCATCGACTGCAGGGCTTGTTTGCATCCTTAATGGTGACACTTGTGCCATTGGCGGCTGTTCTGATTTATAATCTTTTGAAAAATAAAAAACGCCAGATTGTATTCCCAACCTGACGCCCTTTTTCGAATAAACTTTGTAATTTTTTGCAAAAGCATAATATATAATTATCTCTTTGAGAACTGAGGCGCTCTTCTTGCTTTCTTTAAGCCGTATTTTTTTCTTTCTACCATTCTTGGGTCTCTTGTTAAGAAACCATTTTTCTTTAATATTGGCTTTAAGTCTGCATCAGCTTGAACAAGTGCTCTTGCTATACCATGTCTTATAGCTCCTGCCTGACCTGTAAATCCGCCGCCATGAACATCTGCTATAACATCATATTTGTTTAAAAGTCCAGTAACTGTTAAAGGCTGCTTTAATATAACCTTTAATGTTTCAAGTCCAAAATAATTATCTATATCTCTTTTATTTATTGTTATTTTCCCTTCACCAGGTACAAGTCTAACTCTTGCTATAGAAGTCTTTCTTCTACCTGTTCCATAGTATTGAACTCTTTCCATCACCATATCCTCCCTTCAGGCCAAATTAATACTTAAGTTCGAGAACTTCTGGCTTCTGGGCTTCATGATTGTGCACAGGTCCTCTATAAACTTTAAGTTTTTTGAACATCTTTCTTCCAAGGGGTCCCTTTGGAAGCATCCTTCTAACTGCTTCTTCAATTGCAAGTTCTGGTTTAGTCTGCAAAAGTCTTCTGTATGGAGTTTCCTTTAATCCACCTGGATAAAGTGAGTGATGTCTATATAACTTATCATCAAGTTTATTTCCAGTTAAAACAACCTTTTCTGCATTAATAACTATAACAAAATCTCCCGTATCAACATTTGGTGTAAATGTTGGCTTATGTTTTCCTCTAAGTATTGTTGCTATCTGGCTTGCCATTCTACCGAGCGTCTTACCTTCAGCATCAACAACATACCATTTTCTTTTAACATCTTCGGCCTTAGCCATGTATGTTTTCATCCTTTTCCCTCCCTGATTGTACTTGAACTATTAGTGTAAAACTATATCTACATGATCCGGGGCTAGTGGATCATAATAAGCATTTTAACACAATCTATATTGTAATACATACTGCCAGGAGTGTCAAGCTTTATCCTCATTTTTATAATAAACTTTTTCAAGGCAAAGCCCTGATGCAGGTGCAGTTTTGCCTGCTTTTTTTCTATCCTTAGAATCTATAATGCTTTTAATATCTTCCGCCTTAATTTTCCCTAATCCTACATCAATAAGCGTTCCAGCAATTATTCTAACCATATTGTATAAAAAACCATCTGCTTCAATTTCAAATCTTATATAATCATCAAATTTTTCAAGTTTTAAATCTCGTATAGTTCTAACTGAAGTTTTTACTGAACTTCCCGTAGATTTAAAAGCGCTAAAATCCTTAGTACCTATGAAATATTTTTCTGCATTTTTCATCAAATCAAAGTTTAATTTATAAGGACAATAGGCTATATAATTTCTCATTATAGCAGGAGGTATCTTTCTGTTTAATATAGTATAACTATATCTCTTACCTATACTGCTATACCTTGCATGAAAATCAAGAGGCATATCCTCAGCACTTAATATAACAATATCATGGGGTAGTTTGCTATTTATTGCAAAGGGAAGCTTTTCTGAAGGAATATTAGTTTCAGTATAAAAATTTGCAACTTGTCCCTTAGCATGCACTCCTGCATCAGTTCTGCTTGAGCCTATTAGTTTTATATCCTCATTTATAATATCTTTAATTGCTAATTTTATCATACTTTCAATTGATATACCATTTTTTTGGCTTTGCCAGCCGCAATATTTTGTACCATCATATTCTATTAATAACTTAATATTTCTCATATAGACCATCGCCTACTTACTATTGAAATTATCATAAGAAGAATAGTAAATGTTATTGCTACATAGTCCCTTCCTTCAATTTTAAGCTGTTTTAACCTACTTCTTCCTTTCCCACCTCTATAACATCTTGCTTCCATAGCAAGGGCAAGTTCGTCTGCCCTTCTAAATGAGCTTATAAAAAGTGGAACGAGTATTGGAATAAGGCTTTTGGCTCTGTTTATTATGTTTCCTGTTTCAAAATCTGCTCCACGAGCCATCTGTGCTTTCATAATTTTATCTGTTTCATCAAGAAGAGTTGGTATAAATCTTAAGGCAATAGTCATCATCATAGCAAGTTCATGAGCTGGTACTCCTATTCTCTTAAATGGATTAAGAAGCCTTTCAATTCCATCAGTTAGTGCAATTGGTGAAGTAGTTAATGTTAAAATCGACGTCCCTACTATTAGAAAAATAAGCCTTAATACCATAAAAACAGCAAGATAAACACCTTTATCTGTTATATTTACAGGCCCAATTTTATAAATAGTTATACCAGGTGTTAAAATTGCATTTAATACAGCTGTAAATATTATTATCCAAAGTATTGGTTTTAAGCCCTTAAACAAATATTTAATGGGTATTTTTGATACAAGAATTGTAATCAAAGTAAAGGCTGCTATAAAAATATATCCTGAATATTTATTTACTATAAAAAGAATTATTATATATATAAAGGACAACCATATTTTAACCCTCGGATCGAGCTTATGAACAAAGGAGTTGCCTGGAAGATACTGTCCAATAGTTATATCTTTAATCATTTTTATCTCTCCTTAAAAGCCTTAAAATCTCATCTTGTGCTTCCTTTACTGTTATAATATCTTCTCTTATATTTATTCCTCTTTTTCTAAGTTCCCTAACAAGATATGTAACCTGAGGTACTGCAAGCCCTATTTTTTCTAATGTTTCTATTTCCATAAAAACTTCTCTTGGAGTTCCTGTTAATATATTTTTCCCCTTATACATAACAATTAACCTGTCAACTAACTTTGCTACATCTTCCATACTGTGTGAAACAAGTATTACGGTGTTGTTATACTCCTTATGAAGTTTTCGTATTTCCTCTAGAATCTCATCTCGTCCTTTTGGATCAAGCCCTGCAGTTGGTTCATCAAGTATTAATATTTTAGGTTCCATTGCAAGTATTCCAGCTATTGCTATTCTTCTTCGCTGCCCTCCACTCAAATCAAAAGGAGATTTATCCTTATATTTTTCAAAATCTATTCCAACTATTTCAAGAGCCCTTCTTACTCTTTTTAATATTTCATCATCTGAAAGACCTAGATTCTGCGGTCCAAAGGCTACATCTTTAAAAATGGTTTCTTCAAAAAGCTGATATTCTGGATACTGAAAAACCAACCCAACCTTCTGCCTTATTTTTTTTAGATTTATATCTTTTGATGTTATATCTTCACCATCTATATATATTTTACCTGAAGTTGGCTTCAAAAGTCCGTTTAACTGTTGTATAAGAGTAGATTTACCAGAACCTGTATGACCAATAAGTCCTATAAATTCTCCATCCTTTATTTCAAGGGAAACATCATCTATTGCTGTTTTTTCAAAAGGTGTTCCTATCATATATTTATATACTAAATTTTCTATTTTAATCGACATATCTCATCCACCATCTCTTCTATTGTTAGTATATCTTCCCTTATGTTAATATTATTTTTTCTAAGTTCATAGGCAAGTTCTGTCATCTCAGGAACATCAAGACCTAATCTTTTAATCTCCTCAACCTTTGAAAAAACATCCCTTGGGCTTCCTTCAAGTACTACTTTACCATCTTCCATTACAACAACTCTATCAGCCTCAACAGCTTCTTCCATAAAATGTGTAATTAATACAATTGTTATTTCTTCTTCCTTGTTTAACCTTTTAATTGTATCTAAAACTTCCCTTCGACCAGATGGATCAAGCATAGCAGTAGGTTCATCAAGTATTATACATTCCGGTCTCATAGCAAGAACACCAGCAATTGCTACCCTCTGCTTTTGACCTCCTGATAATAAATGAGGCCCATGATGAGCATAATCAAGCATATTAACTGCTAACAATGCTTCATCAACCCTTTTTCTAATTTTCTCAGGAGGAATTCCTAAATTTTCAGGACCAAAGGCTACATCTTCTTCTACAATAGTTGCAACTATTTGATTGTCAGGATTTTGAAATACCATACCAGCTTTTTGCCTTATATCCCACAGCTTACTGCTATCCTTAGTATTCATACCATCTACGATAACATCACCATTTGAAGGAACAAGTATCGCATTATAATGCTTTGCAAGAGTTGATTTTCCTGATCCATTGTGCCCTATTATAACGATAAACTCGCCCTTTTTAACATTTAAATTAACTCCTTTTAGAGCAATACTCTTTTCTATTTTTTCATCATCACTTTTTTTATAATAAAAATATATATTATTAGCCAAAAGCATACTGTCTTCCATAATGCGCACCTTCCTAAAAATATTAAGGCTTTACATAGCAAAAAGGGATTAAGTATAGTCATGCTTCACTTAATCCCACATGTTTTATACAAGTTCAAGAATTACAGTTTCTGCTGCATCTCCTCTTCTTGGTCCTATTTTAACTATTCTTGTGTATCCACCGTTTCTTTCAGTATATCTTTTTGCTGTTTCATTAAAAAGCTTATTAACAACTTCTTCTTCTGTTATATATGAAAGAGCCTGCCTTCTTGCATGAAGATCTCCCCTCTTAGCAAGGGTTATCATCTTCTCAGCAATACTTCTAACTTCCTTTGCTCTCATTTCAGTTGTAACTATTCTTCCATCCTCTGACTTAAAAAAGCTTGTTACAAGATTTCTTAGCATTGCTTTTCTCTGGTCTGTTGGACGGCCGAGTTTGCGATATCCTGCCACTTAATATCCCTCCTATTCGTCATTCTTCTTTAAACTTAAGCCAAGTGCCTGCAATTTCTGTTCAACTTCTTCCAAGGATTTCTTTCCAAGGTTTCTAACCTTCATCATATCCTCTTCGCTCTTTTGAACAAGTTCCTGAACAGAATTTATGCCTGCGCGCTTTAAGCAATTATATGATCTTACCGATAAATCGAGTTCTTCTATAGTCACTTCAAGAACTTTATCCTTCTTCTCATCTTCCTTTTCAACCATAATCTCAACAGTATCGGCATGGTCGGTAAGACCAAGGAAAAGCTTGAAATGTTCTATCAATATTTTTGCTGAAAGACTTATTGCCTCATCTGGAGCAATAGTACCGTTGGTCCAAATCTCAAGAGTAAGTTTATCATAATCAGTGATTTGCCCAACACGAGTATTTTCAACATAATAATTTACCCTTTTAACAGGCGTGTAAATTGAATCAACAGGAATAACTCCTATAGGCTGATTAATCTGCTTATTTCTTTCTGATGGAACATATCCTCTTCCTTTATCAATTGTGATTTCCATATAAAGATTTGCTCCATCGCTTACAGTAGCTATTTCGTGATCCTCATTTATTATTTCAATACTTTCATCAGTTTTTATATCTTTACCTGTAACCTTAGCTGGTCCTGTTACATCGATAATAGCTGTTTTGGGTCCTTCCTCATCATATTTAATTGCAAGACCTTTTAGATTAAGTATTATTTCAACTGCATCTTCCTTTACTCCTGGTACAGTTGAAAATTCATGAAGAACACCATCAATGTTAACGGAAGTTACAGCTGCTCCAGGCAATGAGGACAAAAGTATTCTCCTCATTGCATTTCCAAGAGTTGTTCCATATCCTCTTTCAAGAGGCTCAATTACAAATTTACCGTAGGTTCCATCTTCGCTTTTTTCAACACATTCAACTTTTGGCTTTTCAATTTCTAACATTTAACTAACCCTCCTTTTTAAATAAATATATATATATCGAGGGCAACTGATTCTACTAATCAATTATTTACTATACAACTCAACGATTAGTGTTTCATTAACAGGAATATCTATATCTTCTCTTTGTGGAAGTGCTACAACTTGACCTTCCATTTTATCTTTATCAACGCTTAGCCACTTTGGTACATTTGAAGCAATTTCTGATAATGCTTTAAATTTTTCGCTGCTTCTGCTCTTTTCAGTCACTGCAATAACATCTCCAACTCTAAGCTTATAGGAGGGAATGTTAACCTTTTTACCGTTTACGGTAAAGTGACTATGTCTTACAAGCTGTCTTGCTTCAGTTCTTGAATTTGCAAATCCAAGTCTAAAAACAACATTATCAAGCCTTAATTCAAGAAGTCTTAAAAGGTTTTCACCAGTTATACCTTTTTGTCTATCTGCTTCTTCATAATATCTTCTAAACTGTGATTCAAGTATACCATATATTCTTTTTGCCTTTTGTTTTTCTCTAAGCTGAAGTCCATAGTTAGTAAGTTTCTTTCTATTTTGTCCATGCTGCCCAGGTGCGTATGCTCTTCTTGCTATTGCACATTTTTCTGAATAACATCTATCTCCTTTGAGATAAAGCTTTACACCTTCTCTTCTACAAAGTTTGCAGCTTGGTCCTGTATATCTCGCCATTTACTTTGCACCTCCAATCAATTAGACTCTTCTTCTCTTTGGTGGTCTACAGCCGTTATGAGGAATTGGTGTTACATCCTTTATAAGGCTTACTTCAAGACCTGCAGCCTGAAGAGCTCTAATAGCTGCTTCTCTTCCTGAACCAGGGCCTTTTACATAAACCTCTACACTTTTCATTCCATGATCAACTGCAACCTTTGCTGCTGTTTCAGCTGCCATCTGTGCTGCAAATGGTGTGCTCTTTCTTGAACCTCTAAAGCCAAGTCCACCAGCACTAGACCATGAAATTGCATTACCAGCCGTATCAGTTATTGTAACTATAGTATTATTAAATGTGGACTTAATATGTGCTGCTCCACGATCAACATTCTTTCGTTCTCTCTTTTTTCTTACTTTTTTGCCCTTTGCTTGAGCTGCCATTCTTGTCCCTCCTTATAACTATTACTTTTTCTTGCCGCCTATTGCTCTTCTTGGTCCTTTTCTTGTTCTTGCGTTTGTCTTAGTTCTCTGACCACGAACCGGCAAACCTCTTCTGTGTCTTAATCCCCTATAGCAACCAATTTCCATTAATCTTTTTATATTGAGTGCTACTTCTCTTCTTAAATCTCCTTCAACCGTAAAATTCTTATCGATATAATCTCTAAGCTTTGCAATATCTTCCTCAGAAAGATTCTTAACTCTAACGTCTGGATTTACACCGGTTTCGTTAAGTATCTTATTTGCACTCGGTCTTCCAATACCGTATATATAAGTCAGAGCTATTTCTATTCTCTTTTCTCTTGGTAAGTCAACACCAGCTATTCTAGCCATTGAGTATTCACACCTCCTGTAATCTTCAAATACCTACTACATATAATTTATTATGTTATCACCGAAGAAGTCCTTCAGTGCAGCCGCGCATTTTTAACCCTGCTTTTGTTTATGCTTTGGGTTTTCACATATAACCATTACTCTACCATGTCTTTTTATAATTTTGCACTTTTCACATATTGGTTTTACTGATGGCCTAACCTTCATGGTTATCCCTCCTTATCACTTTGCTCTCCATATAATTCTTCCACGGGATAAATCATAGGGCGATATTTCAACCGTTACTTTATCTCCTGGAAGTATTCTAATAAAGTTCATTCTAAGTTTTCCTGATATATGTGCAAGAATTTTATGCCCATTTTCTAATTCTACCTGAAACATCGCATTTGGTAAAGCCTCTAGTACTGTTCCTTGTAGTTCTATTACATCATCCTTTGACATAAGGTAATCAAACCTCCTTAAATAAACCCATTGATTGCAGACTTTTTCTAATATCTGCATCAGTAATACGCTTGCCTTGTAAAAGTTTTTCTCTAATATCCTGCGCAAATTTATCATGGCAAACAAGATGCAATATTTTCTTTTTCTTAGGGGTGCTTACTTTCCTTAAATCTCCATCAGATATAAGCACATAATTTTTATCAACAATGCCTATAACTACGAAGTATCTTCCTTTATCCCTTCCTGCTCTTGAATGCACTATTTGTCCCAGGGTCACATCTTCCATAAATTCCACCTCATCTATATTAGAGTCAAAATTTCCGGACCATTATCAAGTACTACAATAGTATTTTCATAATGTGCTGAAGGTTTCCCATCATAAGTTAAAACCGTCATTATCTCCGAGCACCCATCAAATCTTTCTTTAACTGCGAAGGTGCCCATATTAACCATAGGTTCAACTGCAAGAGCCATACCCTTTAAAATCTTAGGCCCTCTTCCTGCCTTGCCGTAGTTTGGAACAGCAGGCTCCTCGTGCATTTCTTTGCCTATACCATGACCAACATAATCTCTAACAACTGAAAATCCAAAGGATTCTACATATTTTTGAATCGCATTAGATATATCACCTATTCTATTCCCAACTATTGCATACTTTATTCCTATAAAAAAACTTTCCCTGGTAACATCTATTAACTTTTGCGTCTCTGAAGAAATTTTACCAACTGGAAACGTTCTTGCAGCATCTCCGTGAAAGCCATCAAGATAAGCTCCACAGTCTACGCTTACAATATCCCCTTCCTTAAGAATTCTATCATTAGGAAGTCCATGAACAACTTCTTCATTTATTGAAGTACAAAGGGTTGCTGGAAACCCGCAATACCCTTTGAAGGAAGGACGGGCTCCACACTTTAAGATATATTCCTCTGCAATCCTATCAAGTTCTCTTGTGGTAATTCCAGGTTTAATTACCTCTTCAATCTTTGCCAAAGTTTCCGCAACAATCCTGCCTGACTTTCGCATTTTATCAATTTCACTATCGGACTTTAAATAAATCATTTATTACCGCTCCCTAATATACTACAGATGTCATTAAAGACCTTTTGAATATCTTGCTCGCCATTTATATTATATAATATTTGTTTATTTTTATAGTAATTAATCAATGGTTCTGTCTGTTTTCTATAAACTTTTAATCTATTTGTTACAGTCTCAATGCTATCATCAGGTCTTTGAATCAACTTTCCTTTGCACAAATCGCAAATTTCATCTTCCTTTGGCGGATTAAAAATCATATGATAGCTTGCACCGCAGGCAGTGCAAACTCTTCTCCCTGTAAGTCTTTTTATTAATTCCTCCTCAGGAACTTGTATATTAATAACGAACTCAACCTTTTTATCTTGTATTTTTAAAACTTTATCAAGGGCATCAGCCTGTTCTATTGTTCTTGGGAAACCATCAAGTAAAAAACCATTAAAACAGTCATCCTGTTTTAATCTATCTTCTACTATAGCTATGGTAATATCATCAGGAACAAGATGTCCTTTATCGATGTATTCCTTAGCTGTAATGCCAAGGGGAGTTTTTTCTTTAATATTTTTTCTAAATATGTCTCCGGTTGAAATATGCGGTATATTATATTTTTCTTCAATTTGCTTTGCCTGCGTTCCCTTACCTGCACCTGGAGGCCCAAGAAGAACAATATTCATACCCACTCATCTCCAATTTTAATTATTTTAAGAATCCTTCATAATGTCTCATCACAAGCTGTGCCTTTATTTGCTTATCAATTTCCATTGCTACACCAACAACAATTAGTACAGCAGTACCTCCAAATTGGAGATTACCGAATTTTGTTACCTGTGCAAGTATAATAGGAATTACAGCTATTATTGCTGCAAATACACCTCCTATTATTGTCATCCTTGTTACAACTCTTGTTAAATACTCTTCCGTAGATTTTCCTGGACGCAATCCTGGTATAAAGCCTCCACTCTTTTGAAGGTTTGAAGCAACTTCTTCAGGTTTAAAAGTAATAAGTGTATAGAACCATGTAAAGAATACAACAAGAATTGCATATATTATTGGATAGATTGGCTTTTTAGAACTCAACCATCCTGACTCAAAAACTTGACGCCATGGATTTGTTGGATCTAAAAACAATTGTGTTATTATTAATGGAAATTGCATAAATGATATTGCAAAAATTATAGCAATAACGCCTGCTGAGTTAACATTTATTGGTATATGCGTGTTTTGACCACCATAGGTCTTAATTCCAACTTTTCTTTGAGCATATTGTACAGGAATTCTTCTCTCTGCAAGATCCATAACTACTACAGCCATAATAATTGCCACTGCAAATGCTAAAAGAAGAATTACTTCTACAATATTAACAGTTCCACCCTTTAATAATGTGCCTATTTGTACCCCTATTGCTGGAATTCTTGCAAGTATTCCAGCAAAGATTATAAGTGATGAACCGTTACCAACACCGTATTCTGTAATTTTCTCGCCAAGCCACATTACAAAAGTTGAACCTGCAACAACTGTAATTATTATTAATATAAACAAAAGCCATGATTCATTAACAAGGGCACCATTATTTCTTAGATACATAGAAATACCAAAGGCTTGAATTAACCCAAACACAACTGCCCCATATCTTGTATATTCTTGTATCTTTCTTCTTCCTTCCTCGCCCTCCTTTGAAAGTTGCTCTAGGCTTGGAATTGCAATTGTAAGAAGACTTATTATAATTGATGCGTTAATATATGGAACAATCCCCATTGCAAAAATACTGAAATCTCTAAAGGCACCTCCTGATATTATATCAAGGAAACCAAAGAGCATTCCCGTATCTACCATTTGTCTTATTACATCTGTTCTAATTCCTGGAACAGGAATGAATATACCTAATCTATATACAGCAAGCAATATTAATGTTATTATTATTTTTTTTCTTAAATCTTGAATCTTCCAGGCATTACGTAAGGTTTTAAACATATTAAATCACCTCTACTTTACCTCCAGCAGCTTCAATCTTCTCAGCAGCTGACTTTGTAAATTTGTGGGCTTTTACATTTAGACTCTTTGTGAGTTCTCCATTCCCAAGTATCTTTACTCCGTCCATTAAATTCTTTACTATTCCGTGCTTTTTAAGAAGTTCTGGGGTAATTTCGGTTCCATTATCAAATCTATTTAATACTTCAACATTTACTTCAGCATATTCTTTAGCAAATATATTTGTAAAGCCTCTCTTTGGAAGTCTTCTTTGAAGTGGCATCTGTCCTCCTTCAAAACCTGGACCTTTTCCTGCACCTGAACGTGCACCTGCACCCTTTTGACCTCTACCTGCTGATTTTCCAAGTCCAGCAGCACTACCTCTACCTTTTCTCTTAGGCTCCTTATTTGTTCCGGGAGCTGGTCTTAATTCATGAAGTTTCATTTCAGCACCTCCCTCTTATACTCTTTCAACTTTTAACATGTAATTTACCTTATTTATCATTCCCATTATTTCAGGAGTTTCCTCATGCTCTACAGTACTGCCTATTTTCTTTAAACCAAGAGCTTTTACTGTTGCTATATGATCCTTTTTTCTTCCAATAGTGCTCTTTAAAAGAGTTACTTTTACTTTAGCCATGGTACTCCCCCCTAACCTAGTATCTCTTCAACAGTCTTTCCTCTAAGTCTTGCTATTTCCTCAGCTGTTCTTAATTTAGAAAGACCATCCATAGTAGCATTTACCATATTCTTTGCATTGTTTGAACCAAGAGACTTTGCTCTAACGTCTTTAATTCCGGCAAGTTCAAGAACGGCACGTACTGGGCCACCAGCGATAACTCCTGTACCTTCCTTTGCTGGCATTATAAGAACCTTACCTGCCCCATATTCTCCAACTGTTTCATGTGGAATTGTATTTTCAAGTAAAGCAACCTTTATAAGATTTTTCTTTGCATCTTCTATTCCTTTTCTAATTGCTTCAGGTACTTCAGCTGCTTTTCCAAGTCCTACACCAACATAGCCTTTTCCATCTCCAACTACAACTAGAGCACTAAATCTAAAGTTTTTACCACCTTTAACAACTTTAGCAACTCTATTTATATATACTACCTTTTCCTTAAGGTCTAGTTTGCTAGGATCTATTCTCATCTATTTCCCTCCTTCTCTTTTTAGAACTCAAGTCCAGCCTGCCTTGCAGCTTCTGCAAGTTCCTTTACTCTTCCATGATATATATAACCGCTTCTATCAAAAACAACTTTTTTTATTCCCTTTTCAAGAGCCTTCCTAGCAACCAATTCACCAACTGCCTTAGCTGCTTCTTTGTTGCTTCCTGCACCTATCTTTTTCTTTATTTCTTTATCAAGAGAAGATGCAGCTACTAATGTATTCCCTAAATCATCATCTATAATTTGAGCATATATATGCTTCTCACTTCTAAATACATTTAATCTTGGTCTTTCATTAGTGCCATAAACCTTTTTACGAACTCTGAGATGTCTTTTTTCTCTTTGTTCTTTTCTGGATGGCTTATTAATCATTCAAGCTCACTCCCTTCCATTATTTCTTACCTGTCTTACCTTCCTTACGTCTAATAACTTCATTTGAATATTTAATACCTTTACCTTTATATGGCTCTGGTTCTCTTACACTTCTAACAACAGCAGCCACTTGACCAACTACTTCCTTATTGATACCTTTAACAATAACTTGTGTTGGAGCTGGAACATCAAACTCTATTCCTTCAACTGGCTCTATTTCAACTGGATGTGAATATCCAACATTTAAAACAAGTTTCTTTCCTTGCTTTGCTGCTTTATATCCAACACCAACTAATTCTAATGTTTTTTGATATCCTTCTGTAACACCAACAACCATATTTTTTATTAAGGCTCTTGTTAATCCATGAAGAGCTCTATTTTCTTTTTCATCATTTGGTCTTGTAACTACAACTTTTCCATCTTCTACTTTTATATTTATAACCTTGCTCATTTCCTTTGTAAGTGTTCCCTTTGGTCCCTTTACAGTTACAACATTATTTCCATCTACTGAAACTGTAACACCCTGAGGAAGAGCAATCGGAAGTCTACCTATTCTTGACATGTTTGCACCTCCTATCAATCGTTATTACCAGATGTAGCAGATAACTTCTCCACCTATTCCTAATTTTCTTGCTTCTCTATCCGTCATAACTCCTTTTGAAGTTGATATTATTGCTATTCCAAGTCCACCAAGAACCTTTGGTACATTATCCTTCTCAACATATACCCTAAGTCCTGGCTTTGATATTCTCTTAAGTCCAGTTATTACTCTTTCCTTATTTGAACCATATTTTAAAGAAAGTTTTAACATTGGAACTGAACCATCAACATATTCTTCTATACCGCTCAAATAACCTTCGTTAACTAATATTTCGGCAACTGCTTTCTTCATTTTTGAGGCTGGAACCTCAACGCTTTCGCGTCTTACTATATTTGCATTTCTGATACGTGTTAGCATATCAGCAATTGGGTCAGTCATAACCATATTTACTGCCTCCTTTCATATTAACCTAATTACCAACTTGCCTTCTTGCATCCTGGAATTTCTCCTTTGTATGCAAGCTCTCTAAAGCATATTCTGCAAATACCATATTTTCTAAGCACTGCATGTGGTCTTCCACAAATTCTACATCTTGTATAGGCTCTTGTTGAGAATTTAGGTTCTCTCTTCCATTTTTCTATCATTGCTTTGCGTGCCACGGTTTTCCCTCCTTTTTACTGTGCAAAAGGCATTCCAAGAAGCCTTAATAATTCTTTAGCTTCTTCATCTGTCTTTGCTGTGGTAACGAAAATTATATCCATACCTCTTACTTTCTCTACCTTATCATATTCTATCTCAGGGAATATCAGCTGTTCCTTAACCCCAAGGGAATAATTTCCTCTACCATCAAACGCCTTGTTTGAAACACCCTTGAAGTCTCTAACTCTTGGAAGAGCAATATTAAAAAATTTATCAGCGAATTCATACATCTTTGCTCCTCTTAAAGTAACCTTACATCCTATTGCCATGCCTGCTCTTATCTTAAAGTTAGAAACAGCCTTTTTTGCTCTTGTTACAACAGCCTTCTGTCCAGCAATAAGTGTCATATCATTAACTGCAGCATCAAGAAGTTTTGGGTTATCCTTAGCATCGCCTACACCCATATTTAAAATGATTTTTTCAAGTTTTGGAACCTCCATGACGCTTTTATAATTAAATCTCTCAAGTAGAGCCGGTACTACCTCTTTTTCGTATTTCTCTTTAAGTCTTGGTATCATTTTGTAAACCTCCTTTCATGGTTTAGAATGTCTCATGACAATGCTTGCAAACCCTAACCTTTGCTCCATTTTCAAGTATTTTATGTGAAATTCTTGTTGCCTTGTTACAATTCTTGCAATATAACATTACATTTGATGCATGAATAGGGGCTTCCTGATGGATTATTCCTCCCTCTCTATTCTTTGCATTTGGTTTTTGATGTTTTGTAACTATATTAACACCCTTAACAATTACTCTTCCATCTTTAGGCATTGCCATTAATACTTCGCCTTTTTTATCTTTATCCTTACCGGAGATTACAACAACTGTGTCTCCTCTTTTAACGTGTAATTTTTTCATCTAAAGTCACCTCCCTGGTTATAGTACTTCAGGTGCAAGTGAAAGAATTTTTGTAAATTCTTTATCTCTCAATTCCCTTGCTACAGGTCCGAAAATTCTTGTTCCTTTTGGAGTTTTATCTTCTTTTATTATAACGGCTGCATTTTCATCAAACTTTATATATGAACCATCCGCTCTTCTTAATCCTTTAACCGATCTTACAATTACAGCCTTTACAACATCTCCCTTTTTAACAACACCTCCGGGTGTTGCACTTTTAACACTAGCTACTATAACATCACCAATATTACCATACTTTCTTAATGATCCACCTAATACGCGGATACACATTATTTCCTTCGCACCGGAATTATCTGCAACCTTAAGTATAGTCTGTTGCTGAATCATACTTAAACCTCCCTTCGATTGCTATATTATTTAGCTCTCTCAATGATTTCAACAAGTCTCCATCTCTTATCTCTGCTAAGTGGTCTTGTTTCCATTATTTTTACTGTATCGCCTATTTTAGCATCATTGTTTTCATCGTGTGCCTTGAACTTTGTCGTTCTATTTACAGTCTTACCATAAAGTGGATGACTAACTTTTGTTTCAACAGCAACAACAATTGTCTTTTCCATTTTATCTGAAACAACTTTACCTATTCTAACCTTTTTATGTCCTCTCTCCACAGGCCTAACCTCCCTTCATTACTTTTGAGCAGCCTTAAGCTCTTTTTCCCTTATAACAGTCTTTAATTGAGCTATGGATTTCTTTACCTCTCTGATTCTCATTGGGTTTTCTAGCTGTCCAGTTGCAAGCTGAAATCTCAAATTAAAAAGTTCAGCTTTTAGCTCTCCAACTTTCTTTTGAAGTTCTGCCGCAGTGTTTTCCCTCATTGTATTTAATTCATTAGCCTTCATTTACTTCACCACCCATTTCCTCGAAGTCCTTCCTTGTGACAAACTTTGTCTTAACAGGAAGTTTGTATGATGCAAGTCTCATTGCCTCCCTTGCAACTTCTTCGCTGACACCTGAAAGTTCAAAAAGTACTCTGCCTGGCTTTACAACTGCTACCCAAAACTCTGGTGAACCTTTACCAGAACCCATACGAGTTTCTGCTGGTTTTTGTGTAACTGGCTTATCTGGGAATATCTTTATCCAAAGCTTTCCGCCTCTTTTTATATATCTATTAATAGCTACTCTGGCAGCTTCAATTTGATTGCTTTTAACCCATGCTGGCTCTAATGCCATAATCCCGAAATCTCCATAAGCAAGAAAATTACCTCTTGTTGCCTTTCCTTTCATTCTGCCACGCATAACCTTACGATGCTTTACCTTTTTAGGCATTAACATGATGTATTCCTCCTTCCTGTAAACGGCTATATATTTGCTGCCTCATTCTCAACAACTGCAGCATTGTCTTTATTAGCTTTCTTCTTTGGTAATACTTCTCCTTTGTATATCCAAACCTTTACTCCGAGTTTTCCATAAGTTGTATGTGCTTCAGCAAATCCATAATCTATATCAGCTCTTAATGTTTGAAGTGGTATTGTTCCTTCATGATAATGCTCAGTTCTTGCAATTTCAGCTCCACCTAATCTACCTGCAACTGATGTCTTTACACCCTTAACTCCAAATCTCATTGCTCTTGATATCGCCTGCTTCATTGCTTTTCTAAAAGAAACTCTCTTTTCAAGCTGAAGTGCAATATTTTCTGCAACTAACTGTGCATCAGTTTCTGGATTCTTAACTTCTACTATATTTATTAAAACATTCTTTTTTGTAATTTTTTCAACATCCTTCTTTAATTCTTCAACTCCTACTCCACCTTTTCCTATTATTATTCCTGGTTTAGCAGTATGAATGTTTATCTTTACTCTATTTGCTGTTCTTTCAATAACTATTCTTGATATACCAGCTACATAAAGTTTTGATTTAATAAACTCTCTTATTTTATTATCTTCTATAAGCAGGTCAGCAAAATCTCTGTCCTTTGCATACCATTTTGCATCCCAGTCTTTAATTATTCCAACTCTTAATCCGTGTGGATTTACCTTCTGTCCCACGCTTTAACCCTCCTTCTTTAGGTTATGCTCTTTCCTTTAGAACTATTGTTATGTGACTAGTTCTCTTTAAAATTCTAAAAGCTCTTCCTTGAGCATGAGGCTGAAATCTTTTTAATGATGGACCTTGATTTGCATAGGTCTCAGCAACAAAAAGTTTTGAAACATCCATTTGATGATTATTTTCAGCATTTGCCATAGCTGATTTTAAAAGCTTCTCAACAACTGTTGCTGCTGCTCTTGGTGTATGCTTTAAAATTGCCATAGCTTCGCCAACATTTTTCCCTCTTATAAGGTCAAGTACAACCTTAACCTTTCTTGGCGACATTCTAACATATTTAGCATGTGCTCTAGCTTCCATTTGAGTGCCTCCCTTCATCACCTTACTTTAGATGACTTCTCAGTATCATCGTGTCCTTTAAAAGTTCTTGTAGGAGCAAATTCTCCAAGCTTGTGTCCTATCATATCTTCAGTTATATAAACCGGAACATGCTTTCTGCCATCGTATACAGCAATTGTATGCCCTACCATTTGAGGAAATATAGTTGAACTTCTTGACCAAGTTTTTATAACTTTCTTTTCACCAGCTTTATTCATTTCAACTATTTTCTTCATGAGAGCTTCCTGAACAAACGGCCCTTTTTTAATTGATCTACTCAATTTATATGCCTCCCTTCATACTACATAAAGGATAATACATCAGGAAGCAGAGTACATAGTAACCTATGCCTCCTGCCCCCTTACTATTTCCTCTTCTTAACAATAAACTTATCAGAATATTTATCACGCTTTCTTGTTTTATATCCAAGTGTTGGTTTACCCCATGGAGTAAGTGGTCCTGGATGACCTATTGGTGATTTACCTTCACCACCACCATGTGGATGATCTACAGGGTTCATTACAGAACCTCTAACAGTAGGTCTAATACCTTTATGTCTTATTCTTCCAGCTTTTCCCCAATTAATAAGTTCATAGCTGAGGTTTCCAACTATACCGATAGTCGCTTTACAATCAAGTCTTATTAATCTAACTTCACCGCTTGGAAGTCTAACCTGTGCATAATTCCCTTCTTTAGCCATAAGCTGAGCTGCACCGCCTGCTGCTCTAACAAGCTGACCTCCCTTGCCAGGATAAAGTTCAATATTGTGTATCATTGTACCAACTGGGATATTCTTTAAAGGAAGAGCATTTCCAACTTTAATATCAGCTGTTTCTCCTGACATTACTGTATCTCCAACCTTTAAAGTATCTGGAGCTATTATATATCTCTTTTCACCATCGACATATGTTAAAAGAGCTATAAATGATGTTCTATTTGGATCGTACTCTATCGCAGTAACCTTTGCAGGAATACCATCCTTATCTCTCTTAAAATCTACAAGTCTATATTTTATCTTAGCACCACCGCCTCTATGGCGAACAGTTATTCTTCCATAGGAATTTCTTCCTGAATTCTTCTTTAAGGTTACTATCAATGACTTTTCAGGTTCTTTTTTAGTTATTTCTTCAAAAGTCAATACGGACATGCCTCTTCTTCCTGCAGAAGTTGGCTTGTATTGTTTTATACCCATTACTGTTCCCTCCTTTTCTACGCTTATCTGACACATGTCAATAACAGCGTTTTATATATCTGATTATGCATTAAATCCTTCAAAGAACTCTATTGATTTGCTATTTGCTGTAAGTTTAACTATTGCTTTTTTATAATCAGCTCTTTTACCTACATGCATTCCAACTCTTTTAACTTTGCCTTCATAGTTCAAAGTTTTAACATCTTCAACATTTACTCCAAAAATTTCTTCCACAGCTTTTTTAATCATTGATTTGTTTGCATCTGGATGAACCAAGAAGGTGTATTGCCTGTTAGACATCTGAGACATTGACTTTTCAGTTATAACAGGTCTTAAAATTATATCATAATTTGTAAGTTTCATTATGCGTACACCTCCTCAACTTTCGAAGCTGCATCCTTAGTTATTATAAATTTTTCATATTTTAATATGTCATAAACATTTAAATTGTTTACTGGAACTATATGAGCTCCTTCTATATTTCTAACTGATTTATATAAAACTTCATCGGATTCTTTAACTACAATTAAAGTTTTACATGCATTAAATTTTTTAAGCATTTCAGCTATTGTTTTTGTCTTAGGAGCATTAAGCTTAAGTTCATCAAGAACTACTATCTGATTTTCTACAACTTTTGATGATAATGCTGATTTTAATGCAAGTCTTTTAATTTTCTTTGGAACTGTATAGCTATAATCTCTTGGCTTTGGAGCGAAAACAATTCCACCATGTGTCCATTGAGGTGATCTTATAGAACCTTGTCTTGCTCTACCTGTTCCCTTCTGTCTCCATGGCTTTATGCCACCTCCACTAACCTCTGCTCTTGTTAATGCTGACTGAGTTCCTTGTCTTTTATTTGCGAGCTGCATCTTAACAACTTGATGCATAGCTTCTTTATTTACTTCAACACCAAATACTGCATCGGAAAGTTCAACCTCTCCAATCTGCTCTGCATTTATATTATATAAAGCTACTTTAGGCATTTTACATCCTCCTTTCCATCAAAATTAAGCCTTAACGGAATCCCTGATTATTACTAGGCCTTTCTTTGGTCCAGGAACGGCTCCCTTTATAAGTATTAGGTTTCTTTCCGCATCTACTCTTACAACTTCAAGGTTTAATATAGTAGACTTAACATTTCCCATATGTCCAGGCATTTTTTTATTTTTGAACGTTCTTGATGGGAATGATGATGCACCCATTGAACCTACCGCTCTATGATACTTTGAACCGTGGGACATAGGTCCTCTGTTAGCATTCCATCTCTTTATAACACCTTGATATCCCTTACCCTTTGAAGTTCCTGTAACATCAACCTTATCTCCAACTTGGAATATATCAGCTTTTATTTCACTTCCAACTTCAAGTGCTGATATATCTTCAAGTCTTAATTCTTTTATAAATCTCTTTAATTTCAAGTTAGCCTTTTCGAATTGACCTTTAACTGGCTTTGATAAAAGCTTCTCCCTTACATCTCCGAATCCAATCTTAACAGCATTATATCCATCTGTTTCAATTGTCTTCTTTTGAATTACAACGTTTGGTCCAGCTTCTATAACTGTAACTGGAACAACTTTTCCCTCTTCGTTAAAAATCTGTGTCATACCTAACTTTCTTCCAACAATTGCTTTTTTCATGCTGTGCACCTCCTTAAATTATCAGCGGAATGCATAAATTGCATTCATAATAAATAACATATTATAACTTGATTTCGATATCTACACCGGCTGGCAAATCGAGTTTCATTAGAGAATCAACTGTCTTTTGAGTCGGATTTAATATGTCGATAAGCCTCTTATGAGTTCTAATTTCAAACTGTTCTCTTGAATCCTTATACTTGTGAACAGCTCTTAAAATTGTAACCACATCTTTTTCTGTTGGCAGTGGTACCGGTCCTGAAACATTTGCACCTGTCTTTTTTGCTGTTTCAACTATTTTTTGAGCTGAAGCATCAAGTAAATTATGATCGAATGCCTTTAATTTGATTCTAATTTTTTGTTTTGCCATAATACTTACCCTCCTTTTCATCGCACGCTTTATTTTTACTACGCACGACGAGAGCTGTTCTGTACACTATTCCGGGTGTGTCTTTGAAAATGGACACAAACTAAGACAGTGCAGAACCTTCGTCGCCCGATTCTAAGATCCGGACATTCTCCACAAGAATTCCCCGCACTGCGGCAACCTCTTGCTTCATCGCAGTCCAAGCACTTTACAACTCTTATATTTTACAATATTATTTAAAAAAATACAATAGCAATATGTTAATTTATCTTAAAAAATAATAGGGAGGATTACCCCTCCCTATTTATTACTCAATAATTTTAGAAACAACGCCAGAACCTACTGTTCTTCCGCCTTCTCTGATAGCAAATCTTAAACCTTCCATCATAGCAACTGGAGTTATAAGTTCAACTTCCATTGTTATGTGGTCTCCAGGCATTACCATCTCT
>JAOADY010000123.1 GCA_026417075.1 Caloramator sp. | reverse complement strand
TAGGAAGAATATTTCTCTAAAATGTTTTCCCAATATTGTTTATCCGATGTACTTTCCATAACAGATACCTCCTTTTTTATACCTGTAATTTTATCAGGAGTATCTGCCTATTTCTATCCGTCTATTTTTTGACGGTTACATTTATGAAAAACTAATTTATTATTATAATTGAATATTAAAAAAGCCTCCTTTGTGTTTAGTTTCTAATCAAAACTATTAAAACACAAAGAGGCTTATTTTTTTAGTTTTAATTTTTTCCAATGGTGATTGTCAACAAGTAGTTTTTACTTTGATGCAACACTAGAAAGGTTACATGTCTCTATGGTTGGAATCCAATCTTCACTTACTCTCCGGATCATAGAAAATCCGTAGTTTTTCTTCATTTTTTTAGCAAAATCCAAAAGGATACCAAAACAATAGCAATCAATGCAACAAAAACCGGTATATTAAAGACATTTAAAAAATAGAGTATAAACAAAATAACTATGAGGCAACTAGTTATTATCTTTAATAACAGTTTGTTATTGCTTTTCTTCATTATTGCCACCTTATGTTACTAACTGCTGGGAAGAATATACTCATTCCAGGAACTAATTTACCAATACCAGCAGTAATGTAGTTATAGTCAAAGGCGATTCCACCAGGACACAATCCAACAACTACTCCAAGTGTAGACAAAATTTTTGATACCACAGGTTCAGGAATCCAAATTCCTCCAATAGTTATACCAGCACCAATTACGTTAATTGTTGTTTTTGATAGGTAAATAGTTGCACCCCACCAATGGAAATGAATTTTTGTGATTCCTTCATTATAGTGTGTTGCTAACGATGCAGTTGTTCCTTCATCTTCTGGTGGAACCACAAAAACTTCTCCGCTTGCAAAATCTGCAATTGCAATATTAGAATTTGTTACTGCAAGGCATTTATTCAAAAGTTCATAATTTGACTGCCCAAGAGCGTCTTTAGCTCCTGCTTTTATTAAGAATTGATTGGCTTCATCATCATATGTAACCCACTCGTTGAAGGCATTTATCTGTTCCTGGCTTAAGGTCGGAGTTGCTTTCAGTGTATTTTCTTTTTTGGCAGCAAATGCACTAACAGTTGAAGAAAACATTATCATTGTAACTAATATAAATGCCATTAATGAACGTAAGTATTTTTTCATGCTTTTCATCTCTCTTTTTTACTTAAAAATAATTGACTAGTTTTAATTTAATACTGCTTATTTAAAACAATGGTATCACCCCTAATACACAAAATATATAATGACATTACAACTATATTATAATGTCATTATATATTTTGTGTTAAAAGTAGTCAATTGAGCTCTAACTCAAAGGTGTAAACCTCCACCTTCAGGTGGAGAGCTTTGAGCCTATGCTATCGAGGCTTTAGCAGGTGGTTGTTGAGTAAAGCAAAATATTTCTTACCCAAATAAAAGGAAGTTGTATGGATATAAAAAGAATGGCTCTTTGTCAATTGTTGGGACGGGTATTTTATGAAAATGCCTGTCCCTTCTTATTATGTAAGCGTGAAAAAATATAAATTATTTCTTTAATATTTTTTTCCATGGTATAATAATAAATAGAAAATAATGTATTACATGGGAGGCAATACCATGAAAAGGATTTTGATTGCAGAGGATCAGGAAGAAATTAGAGAATTTATAAAAACAAATTTAAAAAGAGAAGGATATGAAGTTCTTGAAGCCGAGAATGGGGAAAAAGCATTGAAAATAATAGAAAATAATGTTTGGGTTGATATAGCTATTATAGACTTAATGATGTCTAAGTTTAATAGTTTTTTTCTTTGTAGCCAAATAAGGGAGAAAGATCCTTCAATGGGCATTATTATACTCACAGATAAATCTCAGGAAGCTGATAAGATAGCAGGATTTTTAAAGGGAGCCGATGATTATGTTGTAAAGCCCTTTAGCCTAAAAGAGTTAATGGCAAGAGTTAATTCATTATTTAGAAGAGTTTCTATGATTAGAAAAAATAATAATGAAATTTTTATTCATCCTTTTAAATTTGATTTTAATTCAAGAAGACTTTTTAAAGAAGACAAAGAGATAAAGCTTACTTATATTCAATTTGAACTTTTGAAATTATTTATTAATCATCCTAATAAAGCTTTTAAAAGGGATGAAATTTTAAATATAGTATGGGGAGAAAATTATATAGGAAGTTATAAAATAGTTGATGTTAATATAGGAAGATTAAGACAAAAAATAGAGGATGATCCTGCAAATCCTAAATATATTAAGTCTATAAGAGGATATGGATATAGATTTGATACAGATTATAGGATTATATAATAAAAAATAGAAATGTTACCAATATGTTACCAAATTATTAATGACTTTTACTAAAATTATAATAAGAATAATAATAATCCTGATTAGGGGGGATATAATGAAAAAATTTTTAAGTCTTTTTTTAGGTATTTTAATTTTAGTCAGTACCGCTTCATCATGTGCTAAAAAAGTTTCTAATCAAGTAAGCAATGACAACACTTCTCTAAACAAGAGCCAACTTGAAGTAATTAAAGCAACTAATCCGGAAAAACTTCCACAGATTTCAAAAGACAGAAAAGATACATTAATTGTTGGAACTACAGCGCCTAATGGAACATTTAATCCCATTTATTCATCGAGTTTATATGATTCCTGGGTAGTTTCTTTAATTTTCGATGGGCTTATAACTAACGATGCCCAAGGAAATCCTCTTCCAAACGTTGCGGAAAAATGGGATATATCTCAAGATGGCAAGACATATACATTCTATATAAAAAAAGGAATTAAATTCCATGACGGAAAGGAACTTACTGCTGAAGATGTTGCCTTTACATTTACTGCAATATGCGATCCATCTTATGATGGACCGAGAACAGATGCAGTTATGTATTTAGAAGGATATGAAGAATATAATAAAGATAAAAAAAATACGGTAAAAGAAGTTAAAGGAATAAAGGTTATCGATCCTTATACGATTCAATTCACTTTAAAGGAAGCTCAGGCACCTGCAATATGGAATTTTGGATATGGAATAATGCCGAAGCATTATTACGCTTTCGAAAAAGGTAATATTAAAAAACTTAAAGATTTGTTCCTAAAACCAATGGGTGCAGGAGCATATACATTAAAGAATTATAAACCGGGTGCAGAAGTAGTTTTTGAAAAAAATCCGAACTATTGGAAGGGAGAACCTAAGATTAAAACCGTAGTAATGAAGGTTACAAATGCAAATACAGTTGTTCAAGAATTAACTTCAGGTAATGTTGATATAGATGGTGTAGGAAAACCGGAAATGGTAGAGATGATAAAAAATGCAGGTTTCTTTAATATATATAGTTATCCTTCAAACTCTTATTCATATATAGGTCTAAATCTTAGGGATGAAAGATTTAGTGATAAACGTGTTAGACAAGCACTTATGTATGGTCTTGACAGAAAAGGTTTTATAAGCGCTTATTATAAAGGGAATGCCCAGGTATGTAATTCTCCCGTTTCACCGGTTTCATGGGCATATACAGATGAAATAAATAAATACGAATACAATATTGAACGTGCTAATAAGCTTCTTGATGAAGCAGGATGGGTAAAAAAGGAAGACGGATTTAGATATAAGGACGGTAAAAAATTTACAATTCATTGGATGACTTATACAGGAAGCAAGTTTGTGGAATCGTTAGTTGCTATATTAAAGGATAATTGGCGTAAATTAGGTATTGAAGTTGTTCCAGAACTAATGGAGTTTGGAACATTGGTTGAAAAGGTTTACGACAAGAGAGAATTTGAAATGTATAATATGGCTTGGTCAGTAGGAATTGACCCGGATTCATCAGGAATATTTTCAAAGGCTCAAAACGTTCCAGGAGGAAATAATTCTGTCGGCTGGATAAATGAAGAATCTGAAAAACTTATGAATCAGGGGCTTGTTGAATTTAATAAAGAAAAGAGAAAAGAAATTTATAAACAATGGTTAAAATTAGCAAATGAGGAACTGCCTTATTTATTTTTAGCATATACAAAGGATAATGTAGCTGTAAGTTGTAGAGTAAAGGGCGTTAATCCTTCTCCATATATTGATTGGACATATGATATTCATAAAGTTGAAATAGTAGATGTTAAATAATAATTGCCCGGTGAATGCCGGGCAATCTTTAGGAGGGAAAATGATGAGACAATATATCACAAGAAGACTTTTGGAAATGATTCCAGTTCTTTTGGGTATATCTATAATGATATTTGCAATATTTCAGTTGGCTCCTGGTGATCCAATCTCTGCAATGGTTGATCCTAAAACTTCGGCTGCCACTAAAGCAAAATTAAGAGAACAACTTCATTTAAACGAACCTATTATTGTTCAGTACAAATATTGGATAATGGATATGTTAAAAGGTAATTGGGGAGAATCTTTTTATTATAAGCAGCCGGTAACAAAGGTAATTCATTCTTTTTTGTGGAATTCATTCTACTTATCCTTGGCATCCTTCATATTAGGTGCACTTCTTTCTATACCTATCGGCGTTTTATCAGCAACAAAGCAGTATTCAAAATTTGATTATATTTTTACAGTTATTGCATTGATAGGTATTTCTATGCCGTCTTTTTTCTTTGGACTTTTATTGATAAAATGGTTTGCAGTAGATTTAAAGATATTTCCAGTATCAGGAATGACAAATCCCGGAAGTATAGCATCAGGTTTTGCATTGTTTAAAGAAGTTATGTATCATATGGCACTTCCTTTAATTGTTTTAACTTTTGGAAGTCTTGCAGGTCTTATGAGATATACACGTTCAAGTATGCTTGAGGTTATAAGGCAGGATTACATTAGAACGGCGAGGGCAAAGGGGTTGAGAGAAAAAGTAGTTATATATAAACATGCTTTAAGAAATGCTCTAATACCTGTAGTTACAATTTTTGGAATGAGCTTACCAGGTCTTTTCTCCGGGGCAATTATTACCGAACAAATATTTAATTGGCCTGGAATAGGTCCTATCGAGCTTCAGGCAGTAAACACAAGAGATTATTATCTTTTAATGGGTATAAATATGATGCTGGCATTTTTAACACTGTTAGGGAATCTGATTGCCGATGTAACCTATGCAGTAGTTGACCCGAGAATAAGGCTTAAATAGGAGGGATTAAAAGTGCAGGCTGTTCAAACAAAAAATATAAAATTAAAACAAGAAAAAATATTAGGGCCTTGGCAATTGGCTTGGATTAGATTAAAGAGAAACAAACTTGCTATGGCAGGACTATACATTTTAATTTTTATGATTTTAGTGTCTGTATTCGGACCTATAATCTCCCCATATAAAATGGAAACACTAGATCTTAGTAATATATCATCTCCTCCATCTTTAGCCCATCTTCTTGGAACAGATGAGGTTGGACGAGATGTTCTTACAAGAGTTATGTATGCAGGAAGGATATCTTTATCAGTCGGGGTAGTTGCCGTTATTATAAGCGTTGTTATTGGAAGCATTGTTGGTGCTATTGCTGGTTATTACGGTGGAATAGTAGATGCTGTTATTATGAGAATAGTTGATATATTTATGTGTTTTCCGTTTTTACCATTATTAATCATGATTGCGGCTGTTATGTCAGATTATAAAGTCCATCCTGATTATAGAATTTATGTAGTTATGTTTATTATAGGTATTTTAAGCTGGCCAGGTCTTAGCAGATTGATAAGGGGACAAATCCTTGCGTTAAGGGAACAAGAATTTATTCAGGCAGCAGAAGCTTTAGGTCTTAAAGATAAAAGAAAAATTTTCAAGCATTTGTTACCTAATACTTTCAGTTCAATAATCGTTTCTGCTACTTTAGAAGTTGCAGGAGCTATTTTAACAGAATCTTCATTAAGTTATCTAGGACTAGGAGTAACACCTCCAACTCCGTCGTGGGGCAATATGGTAAATGTAGTTACTGATGCATATGTATTTCAATTTCAGCCTTGGCGCTGGGTTCCTCCAGGGTTATGTATATTTATAACAGTTATGGCAATAAACCTATTAGGCGACGGTCTAAGGGATGCTTTAGATCCTAAATTGAAACGCTAAGGAGGGAAAAGAATGGATGAGCTATTAACCGTTAAGAATTTAAAAACTTATTTTTACACAGATGAAGGAATAGTTAAAGCTGTAGATGATATCAGCTTAAAGATAAATAGAGGAGAAACTCTTTGTATTGTTGGAGAATCAGGATGTGGGAAAAGTATAACAGCTATGTCTATATTAAGATTAATTCCTAATCCTCCAGGGAAAATAGAATCAGGAGAGATAATATTTGAAGGAAAAGACCTATTAAAGCTTTCTAATGATGAAATTAGAATAATCAGAGGGAATAAGATATCAATGATATTTCAAGAACCTATGACATCTTTAAATCCTGTTTTTACAATAGGAAATCAAATAATTGAAGCTATAATGCTTCATCAAAATCTTGATAAAAAAGAGGCGGTTAAAAAAGCAGTTGAAGCTTTAAAACTTGTAGGTATACCGAGGGCAGAAGGAATAATAAATTCCTATCCTCATGAATTAAGCGGAGGTATGAGGCAAAGGGCGATGATTGCCATGGCAATGGCTTGCAATCCTACTCTTTTAATAGCAGATGAACCTACTACTGCTCTTGATGTAACAATTCAGGCTCAGATACTTGATTTAATGAGAAAGTTAAAAAAAGAAACGAAAACTAGTATTATGATGATTACTCACGATTTGGGCGTTGTTGCAGAAATGGCAGATTTTGTAATTGTAATGTATGCTGGTAAAGTTGTAGAAGAAGCAGAGGTTATAGAACTTTTTAAAAATCCTAAACATCCTTATACATTAGGATTATTAGAATCAAAACCTCAAATACATGTTGAAAAAGAAAAGCTTTATTCAATACCTGGACAAGTTCCGGATTCAATTAATCTGCCTAATGGATGCTATTTTTATCCAAGATGTGAAAAAGCTATTAAGATATGTAAAGAAGTTATGCCTTCATTAAAGGAAATAGGTAAAGGACATAAGGTTGCCTGTCATCTTTACGGGGGTGCTAATAATGAGTGAAGCCTTATTAACTGTTAATAATTTAAAAAAATATTTTCCTATAAAGTCTGGGGTTTTTCAAAATGTGGTCGGATATGTAAAAGCTGTTGATAATATATCTTTTGAAGTTAAAAAAGGAGAAACACTTGGTCTTGTTGGAGAATCAGGCTGTGGAAAGACGACTACAGGAAGAGCAATATTAAGGCTTGTAGAAAAAACTGAGGGAGAAGTAATATTTGAAAACAGAGATGTTTATAAATTAACAAGAGAAGAATTGAGAAAAATGAGGACAAATATGCAGATAATTTTTCAAGACCCTTATTCTTCATTAAATCCCAGAATGACAGTAGGTGAAATAGTAGGAGAGGCTTTGATTGAGCATGGTATGGCGCACAAAAATGATGTTAAAAGTAAGGTAGAAGAAGTTTTAGAGATGTGTGGGTTAAGTTCATATTATATAAAAAGGTATCCACATGAATTTTCAGGAGGTCAAAGACAAAGGATAGGAATTGCAAGGGCATTAATATTGAATCCTAAGTTTATAGTATGCGATGAGCCTGTTTCTGCTTTAGATGTTTCTATACAATCTCAGATAGTAAATTTGCTTTGCGAACTTCAGCAAAGGTTTAGTTTTTCGTACCTTTTTATTTCCCACGATTTAAGTGTAGTTAAACATATAAGTCATAGGATTGGGGTTATGTATCTTGGTTCACTTGTAGAACTTGCCGATAAGAAAGAATTATTTTATAATCCATTACATCCTTATACGAAGGCTTTGCTATCGGCAGTTCCTGTACTTGATCCTACTTTAAAAAGAGAAAGGATAATACTTGAAGGTGATATACCAAGCCCTGCAAATCCACCTGAAGGATGTAAATTCCACACAAGATGTCCATACAAAATGGAAATATGTAAAAAAACTGTTCCGGAATACAAGGATGTAGGAAATGGACATTTTGTAGCATGCCATTTAATTGGAAGGTGATTTAATGGAAAAAGATAAAGAAGTTTTTAAAATTGGTTGGAAAGATATTTTAGCTATCATTATTGCACAATTTGAAATATTAATGCCCCTTGTACTAGTATTTTGGTTTGTACTTTGGGTTGTTCTAAAGATTATATCAATATTTTGGGCAAAATAAAAATGTTATGATGATGAAAATTTTTTTTATTAAGATAGGATGTATTTTAAAAATTTTTAAGAGCGAATATATAAAATATTGACAATATTCGTTAAGAATGTTACTATGAATTCGTAATTAAGTAATATTTTCCTTTTTTAACAATGATACAATTTAATATTAATTTATAGGTGCCCAGCTATGGGTTAAAAGGGAAAACGGTGAAAATCCGTTGCAGCCCTCTTCTACTGTAAGTGAGGATGAAATCCGATATGTCACTGGAGACGGGAAGACCGGAGAGTAAGATGATGCACGAGCCAGGAAACCTGCCTATAAATTTGTGGAACTTCTGAGGGGAAGAGAAACATATAAAGAAAGTTGTGTTTTTTGGTAAATCCATTTTTGACACAATTTATATTTTGTTGTTTTTTATCCCTGTTTCTCTTGAAACAGGGATTTTTAATATACTTTATATGCTTTTTTTGTCCTGCTCAGCAGGATTTTTTTATTGAAAAATTTATGATTGTGTTAAGTAAATATGAAAAAATAGCGTAGCTAGACGTATAATTACTCAAAATTACTTAGGTTTTTACTAAATTCTAAAAAATAGTTTTTAATAAATAGGAAATTTATAAAAAATAGGCATGCCGAAGGCACC
>JAOADY010000075.1 GCA_026417075.1 Caloramator sp. | reverse complement strand
AAAGGCTATGTGAAGTATGGGATATTGATGGATTAGTACCTGAAGGTTTACCTATTTCAAGAGAAGATAGTATTAAGGCATGGGTACCGATTATGTATGGTTGTAACAACTTTTGTTCATATTGCATAGTTCCTTATGTAAGAGGAAGAGAGAGATCTAGAGAAGTTAACGATATATTAACAGAAGTTAAAGACTTAGCAAAACAAGGCTACAAAGAAATAACACTGCTTGGTCAAAATGTAAATTCCTATGGTAAGGATATTGAAGGTATGAATTTTGCAAAACTTTTAAGGATGGTAAATGAAGTAGAAGGAATAGAAAGAATAAGATTTATGACTTCTCATCCTAAGGATTTAACTGATGATGTTATAGAAGCTATAAGAGACTGTGAAAAATTATGCGAACATATTCATTTGCCTGTTCAGTCTGGGAGCACAAATATACTTAAAAAAATGAATAGAAAGTATACTAAAGAAGAATATCTTAAGCTTGTTGATAAAATTAAAAATAATATTAAAGATGTTTCGATAACTACAGATATTATTGTAGGGTTTCCAGGAGAGACAGAAGAGGACTTTAATGAAACTTTAGATCTTGTTTCTAAGGTTGAATATGATTCTGCCTTTACTTTTATATATTCTAAACGTAAAGGAACACCAGCTGCAGAATATGAAGATCAAGTGCCCGATGATATAAAACATGAGAGATTTAATAGGCTTGTTGAACTTGTAAATAATATATGTGAAAGAAAGAATATGGAGTATAAAGATAAAGTTGTTGAAGTATTAGTTGAAGGACCTAGTAAAACTGATAAGTTGAAGATTACAGGTAGAACAAGAAATGGAAAGCTCGTTCATTTTACTTCATTCAATGAAGAAAATCTTAAAGGGAAACTTGTTAATGTAAAAATAACTCAGCCTCAAAATTTTATATTATTAGGTGAATATATAAATACGATAAGATAGGGAGTTTGACTTCCTATCTTTTTATCTTACAATTATTTTATTTGTATTATATAATTATACTTGAAATAAAAGAAACTCTGTTGCTATCTTTAAAGGAGGAATTTATTTTGGCTTTAACACCTATGATGATGCAATATATAGAAATAAAGGAACAATGCAAAGATTGTATATTATTTTTTAGGCTTGGAGATTTTTATGAGATGTTTTTTGAAGATGCAAAGATTGCAGCAAGAGAGCTTGAAATTGCCTTAACTGGAAGGGATTGTGGACTTGATGAAAGAGCTCCTATGTGTGGTGTTCCCTATCATTCAGCTGATACATATATATCAAAACTTATTGAAAAGGGATATAAAGTCGCAATATGTGAACAAGTCGAGGATCCAGCTTTAGCAAAAGGCATTGTAAAAAGAGAGATTATAAGAATTGTAACTCCGGGAACTATAATAGAAAGCAATATGCTTGAGGAAAGAGTAAACAATTATATTTCTTGTATCCTTCTAAATAAACAAACCTTTTCTCTTTCTGTTTGTGATATTTCAACTGGTGAATTTTTAGTAACAAGTGGAGAAGGTTCGGTCAATAGGGTTATTGATGAACTTTCTAAGTATAATCCATCTGAATTGATTATAATTGATTCAGATTTATCTATTGATAATAAAACTGAAAAATTAATTAAAGAAAGATTCAATCTTCTTTTAACTTATAAAAAATATGATGATGAGGATAATATATTATTTAATAAAAAATTTTCTAATTTAGATGGATTTAATGATAATGAAATAATTGTTTGTTCCTGTCTTTTTAAATATATATGCGACAATCAAAAAAGTAGCCTTGGGCAAATTACATCTATTAAAAAATATGTGATTAATGACTTTATGGTTCTCGATTCATCAGCTAGAAGAAATCTTGAACTTACAGAAACAATAAGAGGTAAAAGTTCAAAGGGTTCGCTTCTTTGGCTTCTTGATAAGACAAGAACATCCATGGGAGGCAGAATGCTTAGAAAATGGATTGAGCAGCCGTTAATAAACGCTGATGAAATTAATAAAAGGCTTGATGCCGTAGAAGAATTAATAAACAATGTTTATGTATGCGGTGATTTAAAGGAATTTTTAAGAAATATTTATGATATTGAACGATTAATCAGTAGAATAAGCTGCAGTGCTGCAAATGCAAGGGACTTAATAGCTTTAAAAGAGTCTTTAAAAAATCTTCCTGATATTAAATCAGCTTTATCTGATTGCAAGAGTGAAATGCTCAAAAATATTTATGATGATTTTGATGTACTTGATGATGTTTTTAAACTAATTGATAAATCAATATCTGATAATCCTCCTATTGCTCTTAAAGAAGGAGGGCTTATTAAGGGTGGATATAGCGCTGATGTAGATAAACTTAGAAATGCAATGAAAAACGGCAAAGGATGGATTGCAGAACTTGAACAAAAAGAAAGAGAAGTTACAGGAATTAAATCTTTAAAAGTTGGATACAATAAAGTTTTTGGATATTATATTGAAATCACAAAAAGCAATCTATCAAGCGTCCCGGAAGGAAGATATATAAGAAAGCAGACCCTTGCAAACTGTGAAAGATATATAACATCAGAGCTTAAAGAAATGGAGGATTTAATTTTAAATTCCGAACAAAAAGTAATAGATATTGAGTATCAAATATTTACTGAAATTAGAGATAAAGTAGCAAGGGAAGTTGTTAGGATACAAAAGACAGCAAGACAAATTTCAATAATTGATTCTCTTTTATCCTTTGCAAACGTTTCTTTTGAGAACAATTATTCAAAGCCTGTAATAACTAATGATGGAATAATTAAAATAGAAGAAGGGCGTCATCCTGTTGTTGAGAAGGTTTTAAGCAGCATATTTGTTCCAAATGATACATTTCTTGATTTAAAGGATAATATGATAGCTATAATAACAGGTCCTAATATGGCTGGAAAGTCTACTTATATGAGACAAGTGGCTTTAATTACCTTAATGGCTCAAATTGGGTGTTTTGTTCCTGCAAAATCAGCAAGAATATCTATAGTTGATAGGATATTTACGAGGATAGGAGCATCAGATGATTTAGCTTCCGGTCAAAGTACTTTTATGGTTGAGATGTCTGAAGTTTCAAATATACTTAAAAATGCTACTAAAAGCAGCTTAATACTTCTTGATGAGGTTGGACGTGGAACAAGTACCTTTGATGGGTTGAGCATTGCATGGGCTGTAATAGATTATATAAGCAAGAAAATTGGAGCAAAAACTTTATTTGCAACTCATTATCATGAACTTACAGAGCTTGAAGGGAAGTTAAAGGGAATTAAAAATTATTGTATATCAATTCGTGAGCATGGAGATGATATAATTTTTTTAAGAAAGATTATTCGTGGAGGTGCTGATCAAAGTTATGGAATTCAAGTTGCAAAACTATCGGGACTTCCGGAAGAAGTTGTTGTAAGAGCAAAGGAAATTTTAGATAAGCTTGAGGAGAGCGACATTAATAAAAACATAAAATCAAACTTAAAACAAGATGAAGTTGCAGCAACAGTAGTTTCTGAAAATAAAAATGAAATTAATCTTTTTAATTTTAAGGAAAACGAAATAATTGCTGAACTTAAAGAGTTAGATATTATGAACATGACTCCTTTGGATGCAATTAATCATCTATATAGGCTCTGTAGTAAGGCTAAAAATATTTAGGAGTGATCGAATGAGCAATATAAAGGTTTTAGATGAAAAAACTATAAATAAAATTGCAGCAGGAGAGGTTGTGGAAAGACCAGCCTCTATTATAAAGGAATTAGTTGAAAACTCAATAGATTCAGGAGCCGATGAAATAGATGTTGAAGTAAAAAATGGAGGAATAACTTATATAAAAGTATGCGACAATGGAAGTGGTATTCATTATGATGATTTAGAGACGGCTTTTTTAAGACATGCAACAAGTAAAATAAGGACAGAAGATGATCTTAATACAATAGTTACATTAGGATTTAGGGGTGAAGCTTTAGCAAGCATTGCAGCAGTTTCCAAGGTTGAAATGATATCTAAAACTAAGGAAAATGATATTGGAGCTAAAATTTTAATAGAAGGTGGAAAAATATTATCAAAGGAATATTGTGGTTCACCAACAGGAACAATAATTACTGTTCAAGATGTTTTTTTTAATACTCCGGCAAGGCTTAAATTCTTAAAATCACAAAGAACTGAAGGAATGTATATTACTGAAACTATGCAAAATTTAGCAATGTCTCATACTGATATTTCATTTAAATATAGATTAAATGATAAACTTATATTTGCAACAAGAGGGGATGGAGATTTAAAATCAGTGCTTTTATCGATTTATGGAAGAGAAATCGTTAACAATATAATAAAATTAGAGCATAGTGGAAACATAGCAAAAATTAAAGGATATATAGGAAACAGTAGCATAGCAAAGGGGAGCAGAAGCGGCCAATCTGTATTTGTCAATAGAAGATATATAAAAAACAAAGTTGTAGCGGCTGCAGCTGAAGCTGCCTATAAATCAATGCTCACAATAAACAAATATCCCTTTTTTGTTATAGAAATGTTTTTGAATCCCGAACTTGTGGATGTAAATGTTCATCCGTCAAAATCAGAAATTAAATTTCAAGATGATAACGCTGTCTTTAAGGATGTTTATAATGGTGTAAAAAATGCTCTGCTTTCAGCAGATATTATCCCTGATATAAAAGAATCGAAAAGTGAAATTATAAAAGATATACCTAAAATAAATTATGAGCAGCAAAAAATGATATTTGATGATTCCAAAAAGATAGAGGAAGAAACAGAAAAAAACTATAATTATTCATATAAAGAAATTGAAAAGAATTTTTATGATGAAAAAAATAAAGAAATATTAAAAGAAATATTAAATGAGGAAGTAATTGAGGAAAATAATAAATATAATGCTCAAAACATTAAAAATCAAAAAGAACCTAAAATAGAACCTTTGGCTATTATTGGACAGATGAACTTTACTTATATTATAGCTGAAGGAAAAAATGATTTATATATTATAGATCAGCATGCTGCCCATGAAAGAATATATTATGAAAAATATTTAAGAGAGTATAATGATTCTAAGATACATAGTCAAAATATTGCAGTACCTATTATTATGAACCTTTCGATAAATGAAAAACAGTTAGTATTAGAGAATGTAGATTTTTTTAATAAATTTGGTTATCAGTTAGAAGACTTTGGAGGAAATTCAATATCAATAAGAGCAGTACCTGTTATTTATGGAAATCCAAATTTTAAGGAATTGTTTAATGAAATAGTATCTATACTTAATAACAGAGAAAACCAAAGAATAAATATAATAGACAGGATATTGTTTACCTTATCTTGTAAAAGTGCTGTAAAATCAGGAGATAAGCTAAATTATAAAGAAATGCATGAGCTTGTTGAAAATTTAAGGTATTGTGAAAGTCCATTTACCTGTCCCCATGGACGTCCTACGATAATTAAAATGACATTTAACGAACTTGAAAAGAGATTTAAAAGAATTCAGTAGGTGATATAATGAAAAAAAATGTGATAATAATTGCGGGACCAACTGCATCAGGAAAAACGTCCTTATCTATCGAACTTTCAAAAAGAATAGATGGAGAAATAGTTTCTGCTGACTCCATGCAGATTTATAAATATATGGATATAGGATCTGCTAAACCTACAATCGATGAGATGCAGGGTATACCTCACCATATGATAGATATAATTAAGCCTGAGGAAGAATTTAGTGTGGCGCTGTATAGACAAAAAGCAGGAGAGTGTATTGATGATATTATAAGCAGAGGTAAAAAGCCTATTGTTGTTGGCGGCACGGGGCTTTATATAAATTCCATTACATATCCATTAGATTTTACAAATACTGCACAGGATAAAGAATATAGGTCATATCTTCAGAAATTAGCTGAAAATTTCGGGGGAGAGTATATACATAACATGCTTAAAGAAGTTGACATAGAGTCTGCAGCTAGGCTTCACCCAAACGATATAAAAAGGATTATAAGAGCTCTTGAAGTATATAAAAATACAGGAAAAACTATGACGGAGTATAAATTAGAATCAAAACTTAAAGATATTGAATATAATTTTGCATATATGGGGCTTTACATGGATAGACAAAAGTTATATGATAGAATAAATAAAAGAGTTGATGAAATGTTTGAAAAAGGTCTTGTAGATGAGGTTAAAAAATTAAAGGAAATGGGATATAATAAAAATATGACATCGATGCAGGGTATAGGGTATAAAGAAGTATTTGATTATCTTGACGGTCTTTATACTTTAGATGAAGTAAAAGATATAATAAAACAAAATACAAGACGTTACGCAAAAAGACAGCTTACTTGGTTTAGAAGGGAAGAGAGGATACACTGGATAGATATTGACAAATTCAACAATACAGATGAAATTTTGGAAAATATGATTTACTATATTGAAAGCAAGTTTAATCTCGTATAGAATAATATTATATTATAAACTTATTTTACCTTGGAGGATGATGCTATGAATAAAAACGCTAATAATCTTCAGGATGTTTTCCTAAATCAGGCTAGAAAAAATAAAATAGGAGTTACAATACATCTTGTTAACGGTTTTCAGCTTAAAGGACTTGTAAAGGGATTTGATAGTTTTACAGTAATATTAGAAAATGAAGGTAAACAGATTATGGTTTACAAGCATGCAATATCAACTATAACTCCATTAACTCCTGTACTTTATACTACACTTAATAGCTATGGAGAAGATAAAGAATGATTAATGCCCTCTTATTTGAGGGTATTTATTTTTCATTAATTTTAATAAAAAAAGCTTGGAGGTAATTTATGCTTGAAATATCAAAAGATATGATAAAAAAGTATTTCAATATATCCGATGAAGTTATAAAAATATCTGATAAGGCTCTTTATGATGTTTCAAATACATTTAAACAAATAGATGATGTAAAAGAACATAATCAGGCTAAGGTGCTTTATGCTATGCAGTCAGAAAGGCTTAGCGATGCCCATTTTACAAATACAACAGGTTATGGATATGGAGATATTGGAAGGGATACGTTAGAGAGAGTATATTCAAGAATATTCAACTGCGAGGATGCCCTTGTAAGACCTCATATAGTTTCAGGAACCCATGCTATAACCCTTGCTTTAACGGGAAATTTAAGACCTAATGATACTCTTTTATCTATAACAGGAAAGCCTTATGATACTCTTTTGCAGGTTATAGGTATTGAAGGAGAAAACAATGGTTCATTAATGGAATTTGGAATAAAGTATAAACAGGTTGATCTTCTAAAAGAAGGTAAAATAGATATTAATTCTGCAGTAGAAGTCATTAAAGGCGATAAAACAATAAAGATGATTGAAATACAACGTTCAACAGGATATGGATGGAGACCTTCCCTTAGCCTTTCTGATATTAAAGAGGCAATAACTGCAATTAAATCTGTAAGAGAAGATGTAATATGTTTTGTTGATAATTGCTATGGGGAATTTATAGATATTTTAGAACCTCCAGAAGTTGGAGCGGATATAGTCGCAGGTTCATTAATCAAAAACATAGGTGGAGGAATTGCTCCAACTGGAGGATATGTCTGTGGTAAGAAAAAATATGTAGAGCAGGCAGCATATAGGCTTACAGCGCCAGGACTTGGCAAAGAGTGTGGTTCTACCTTTGGAGTTATAAGACAGATGTTTCAAGGATTGTTTTTGGCTCCCCATATAACAGCAGAGGCATTAAAATCTGCAATATTTTGTTCAAGACTTTTAGAATTAGCTGATTTTGAGGTGTCCCCAAAATATTATGAAAAAAGAAGCGATATTATTCAGGCAATTAAATTTAACAATAGAGATGATCTTGTAAATTTCTGCAAAGGTATTCAAAAGGCTTCTCCTGTTGATTCTTTTGTAGAATGTGAACCCTGGGATATGCCTGGATATACTGATGAGGTTATTATGGCGGCAGGAGCATTTATTCAGGGGTCTTCTATTGAACTTAGTGCTGATGCACCAATACGTCCTCCCTATATAGCATATCTTCAAGG
>JAOADY010000165.1 GCA_026417075.1 Caloramator sp. | reverse complement strand
ATATAGATCAGTCACCAATAGGAAGAACTCCGCGTTCTAATCCTGCAACCTATACAGGCGTTTTCGATTATATTAGAGAGATATTCGCTCAAACTCCTGAAGCTAAAATGAGAGGATATAAATCAGGAAGATTCAGCTTTAATGTTAAAGGAGGAAGATGCGAAGCCTGTGGAGGAGATGGAATAATAAAGATAGAAATGCAGTTTTTATCTGATGTTTATATACCCTGTGAAGTTTGCAAGGGTAAAAGATATAACAGAGAAACCCTTGAGATAAAATACAAGGGAAAGAATATATCTGATGTTTTAGATATGACTGTTGAAGAAGCTCTTATCTTTTTTGAAAACATTCCGAGGATTAAAAATAAGCTACAGACTCTTTATGATGTGGGGCTTTCTTATGTAAAACTTGGTCAGCCTTCAACTGAACTTTCGGGAGGAGAAGCCCAGAGGGTAAAACTTGCTACTGAGCTTTCCAAAAGAAGCACAGGGAAAACTTTATATATACTTGATGAACCAACTACAGGGCTTCATATTGAAGATGTAAGAAGACTTATAGATATACTTCAAAGGCTTGTTGAAGGAGGTAATACTGTCATCGTAATTGAACACAACCTTGATGTTATAAAATGTGCGGATTATATAATAGATTTAGGCCCAGAGGGAGGAGATAGAGGGGGAAGAATTGTAGTTTCAGGAACACCTGAAGAAGTCGCAAATTGCAAAGAATCCTATACAGGTTCTTATTTAAAAAAGATATTAAGGCAGGAATAGTCTGCTTTAATATCTTTTTTTAAAAGATAACTAACTTCTAAATACTCTATGATGTTTTGAAGAAAAAAGGTAAATATGAATAAATTCCAAACTTTAGTATATAATCTTCAATAATGTATATTTTGTGTTATAATTTACTTAGATTTTGTTAGGGGTGGTTATATGATAGGTTATGTTGGATTTGTTATGAAGTTCATTGTAATTGCTATAATTTATATTATACTTTTTAGAATTATAAAAATAATGTATTTGGATTTAAGGGGGATAAAAGATAGAAAAGATGTTAAAAGTTTTGCCCTTGAGGTTCAGGATGCTCCAGACAGTTTAGAACTTTCAAAAGGCAGCGTTTTTCCCCTTCATACTGTAACGAATATAGGCAGGAAGGATGATAATCATATTATAATAAATGACCCATTTATTTCTGCAAATCATGCAACTTTGTTTATAGAAAAGGGAAGGCTTTTTATAAAGGATTTAGAAAGCACTAACGGTACATATCTAAACGGAAATAAAATATATGATGTAGAGGAAATTTCAGATGGAGATGTTATTGAAATAGGAAGAATTATATTTAAAGTTATAGGATAGAGGGATATTATGAAAAAAGAAGAAAAGACAATATTAAAAAGCATATATTTAGTTACTCTTTTAATGTTTTTTCAGCTTTCTATATCCTTTGGAAAGTTTGATTTTCTTCCAATTATACTCGGTTTTTCCTCCTGTATTCTTATAGTTTCTTCTTATTTTATAATAAGCCATTTTTTCCCAAGAGGAGACAAATATCTTTTAATATTGTCTTCATTTATAACACAGTTTGGGCTTGTTATGATTTACAGGCTTAACAGTCAAAATCCAATAAGAACAGTTAAACAGATATCTTTTTTTACAATAGGTATAGCAGTTTATATGTTTCTTGTAATTTTTCTTCCTGAGATTAAAAAATTTGAAAGATTAAGATACGTATATATAATAATTACAATTCTTCTTTTATCTTCTACTCTTATTTTAGGAAGGGAGATCAAAGGTTCAAAGAACTGGATAAAGATAGGTTCTTTTAATATGCAACCTTCAGAAATTGCAAAACTCTTTCTTATTTTATATTTTGCATCTTCGATTAAATATATTAAAAATTATTATGATGCTTTGAAAGAATCTATACCTGTATTCATATCTATAGGACTTTTAGTTCTTGAAAAGGATTTAGGAGCAGGTCTTATATTTTTTGGTATTTACATTACGATGCTTTATATTGGAACTTCAAATTTTAAATATATTCTTTCAGCAGTTATTATTTTTTTGTTTGGAGGGATAGCGAGCTATTTTATTTTTCCACATGTTAAAGTGAGAGTAGATATATGGCTTAATCCCTTTGCTTATAAAACCGGGAAAGGATATCAGATATGTCAGTCTCTCTTTGCAATTGCACAAGGAGGTCTTTTTGGAACTGGACTGGGTCTTGGATACCCTCAATTTATACCAGAAGTTCATAACGATTTTATATTTTCAGCTATATGTGAAGAATTTGGATTATTAGGCGCTTCTGCTCTTATACTTTTATACATTTTATTGGTATATAGGGGGCTTAGAACTGCAATTTATGCGACTGATGATTATTCAAGACTTGTTGCTGTTGGAATATCAAGTATGCTAGCATTTCAAATATTCGTTGTTATAGGAGGGGTTACGAAGATGATTCCTATGACGGGAATAACCCTGCCCTTTGTAAGCTATGGAGGAAGTTCCATGCTTTTAAATTTTATATCCCTTGGAGTGCTTCAAAAAATATCTGAGAGTGGGTGGGAAGGGCATGAATAACAAAAATCTTGTTAAGAATATAAAAATTCTTGTTGTATTTTTTTGTTTTTGCTTTTTTGGGATTATTATTTATTTGACATATTTTAATCTTTTTGTTTCTCAAAAGATAATAAATGATAATTCCAATCCAAGATTAAAGGTGGAAGAAAATAAAAGGCTTAGAGGTCTTATACTTGATAGATATGGTAATGTTTTAGTTTATAGTAAAAGATTGCAAAATGGAAAGCAGAAAAGATACTATAAATATGGAGCAGTTTATGCTCATATAACGGGATATAATAGTGTTATTTATGGTAAGTCTGGTATTGAACTTGCCTATAACGATGTCTTATCTGGAAAAACTTTGAATTATAATAATCCTATTAGTCTTTTTAAAAGATTTATAGATATTGTTATGAATAAAGAAAGAAAAGGTAATAATATTTTTCTAACGATTGATGATGAATTGCAGCAAAAAACTTACAACCTTTTAGGGGATAACATAGGTGCTGCTGTTGCTATAAATCCAAAAACTGGAGAAATACTATCCATGGTTTCAAAACCATCCTTTGATCCTAATCTAATAGAAGATAAATTCAATGAATACAATAAAGATAGTATAGGAGTTCCGTTTTTAAATAGAGCAGCTCAGGGTTATTATCCTCCAGGTTCAACTTTTAAAATTATAACAGCTTCAGCTGCACTAAATTATATTGATAATATTGATAACAATAGTTTTAAGTGCAATGGAAGATTAAAAATAGGAGATTATATATTAAATGACTATAATAAAGAGTCCCATGGAAAGATAAATCTAAAAAATGCCTTTAAAGTATCCTGCAACTATACCTTTGGTAGTATTGGGACTAAACTTGGTTTTGAAAAATTAAGGAATATGGCTGAAAATTTTATGTTTAATAAGGATATTCCTCTTAATGATGAATATGATTCTATAAATATAAAAGAAGGAAAAATAAAAATAGAAAATTATAAAAGTTCTGCCCTTACAGCCCAGGATGCTATAGGACAGCATGGTGTTACATCAAATCCTATGCATATGGCTCTTGTGGCAGCTTCCATTGCAAACAAAGGAGTTATGATGCAGCCTTATATAGTTAAGCAAATAAGAGATGATAATAATAATTTGCTTTATGAGACAAAGCCTAAAATTCTTAAAAATTCTGTTGATGAAAAAATTGCAGATAAAATAAAAGATTATATGATAGAAGTTGTAAAATCAGGTACAGGAAGTAACGCTAAAATTTATGGAATAACTTTTGCAGGTAAAACAGGGACTGCACAGCTTGAAGGAAAAAATGAAACTCATTCTTGGTTTGTTGCTTTCGCACCGGCACAGGATCCTCAGATTGCAGTTGCAGTTATTGTTGAAAATGGGGGGACAGGAGGAAGTGTTGCTGCGAGAATTGCCAGGGAAATGATAAAAGCCTATCTCAAAAAATAAATTTTCAAACGATTGTTCGAAACAAAAAAGTGGTATATACTAATATTAAAATAGTTTACATAAAAGGAGAAAAGTCATGACTGGAAAGACTCATGTTGGTATTGGAATAATGTCAGCAGTCATATTATCCCAGTATATACCTATGGATTTGACAGTTTCTGCTCTTTCAGTTAGTGCAGTAGCTGCGCTTCTTCCGGATATAGATCATCCAAAGAGCATTATTAATAGATATATCCTTCCTTTTAAAAGCAAAGGAGCTAAGATTACATTTTATTTTGTGCTCGGTGTTTTTGTTATTTTTGTTAACAACTTCTATTTTTCATACAGCCATTTAAACGCTCTTGGTGTTTTCTTTATTTTTATTGGAGCATCAAACCATAGAAATGGCACTACCCATAGTCTTACGGGTTTTTTATGCTTTTTATTTACTATTGGTTATATTATGGTGAAGATAAAATACGGAAATCTTATTGTGCCATTTTCAATAGGATATTTATCTCACTTATTATCAGATATGTTTACATCGAAGGGGATACCTCTTTTTTATCCCTTTTCAAAAAAGAAATTTAAGATGCCTATAACTTTTACGGTAGGTTCGTTTTGGGGGAAAATGATTGAAGGTATAATAACAGCAGGAGGGCTTATTTATTTAACTTATAAACTTCCTATTATTATGATGAAATTAAGATAGGAGGATTAAAATGTTTAATCTATATGAGGCTTTAAAAAATCTTCCGGATCATCCTGGAGTTTATATAATGAAAAACAGCGATGGAGAAATAATTTATATAGGAAAAGCTACATCCCTTAAAAATAGGGTAAGACAGTATTTTCAAAACTCAAAAAATCATTCTATGAAAGTTTCTGCTATGGTTAGTCATATAGCTGAATTTGAATATATACTTACAGATACAGAAATAGAAGCTCTTATTCTCGAATGTAATCTAATTAAAAAGCATAAACCCAGATATAACATACTTTTAAAGGATGATAAACATTATCCATATATAAAGGTAACAGTAAATGAAGAATATCCAAGAATATTTATGACAAGAAAAATAGAAAAAGATGGTGCGAAATATTTTGGACCTTATACTGATTCTTTTGCAGTAAGAGAAACTCTTCAAATCATTAAAAAATTATATCCTATAAGAAGCTGCAAAAAAGCATTATACTTTGGTGAAAAAAATGGAAGACCATGTTTGAACTATCATATAAAAAGATGCCTTGCTCCCTGCACAGGGAGGGTTAGCAAGCAAGAGTATGCAAATATGATAAATAATGTACTATTTTTTCTTTCAGGAAAGCATGATGAGCTTATAAAGGAACTTACAGATAAAATGAATGAGGCGTCAGAAAATCTTCAGTTTGAAAGAGCAGCAGAATTTAGGGATAAGATAATATCAATTAAGACGATACAGGAAAAACAAAAGATAATAACAACCTCTAATGATGATGAAGATGTTATTGCCTATGCTCAAAATGAAGATAAAGTATGTATAGAGGTATTTTTTATAAGAGGTGGAAAGCTCTTAGGGCGGGAAGATTTTTATTTTGATAATATAGATGATGATGAAAGTCTTTTATCTCAGTTTATTATGCAGTTTTATTCTAACAGAGAGTATATACCTAAAAATATACTTCTTCAAAGACAAATATCAGAACTTGAAATTATAGAATCCTATCTTACACAAAAAAGAGGAAGCAGAGTTTATATTAAAGTCCCAGAGAGAGGATTAAAAAATGGGATTGTGGAACTTGCAAGGAAAAATGCAGTAGCAGCCCTTGAACAGTTAAAATATAGAATTTTAAAGGAAAAGAATATGACGGATTATGCTCTTGAGGAGATATGTGGAATACTTGAACTTGAGGATATGCCAAACAGAATAGAAGCCTATGATATTTCAAATATTCAAGGTACTGATTCAGTAGGGTGTATGATTGTATTTGAGGGAGGAAAACCTAAAAATAGCGATTATAGAAGGTTTAAAATAAAAACTGTTGAAGGTTCTGATGATTATAAATCAATGGAAGAAATATTAATAAGAAGATTTAAAAGAGGTCTTGAGGAGATTAAAGAGCTTGAAAATCTAAACAAAAGCATATCTGAAGGCAAATTTTCAAATTTTCCAGATTTAATTATGATGGATGGAGGATTAGGACAGGTATCTGTTGCAGAAAAGGTTTTAGAAGAGTTTAATCTTAATATACCTGTTTGTGGAATGGTCAAGGATGAAAACCATAGAACCAAAGGAATTGTTTTTAAAGGATGTGAAGTATCTTTATATAAAGATTCAAATGCTTTTAAGTTTATAACTAGAATTCAGGATGAGGTTCACAGATTTGCTATAAGCTATCATAGAAGCCTTAGAACAAAGAGTTCAATGACATCAATTCTCGATGAGATACCTGGAATAGGCAAGAAAAGGAGGTTATCTCTTATGAAATATTTTGAAAGCCTTGAAGCTATTAAAAAGGCATCAATAGAAGAACTGAAAAAGATAGAGGGGATGAATGAAAAAGCGGCTGTTGCAGTATATGAATATTTTAATAAAAATGGTAAAGGGTAATAATGAGCTTTGTTATGTGGTTTGTTTTTTTAATACTTTATATTATAATGTATTTGTAATGGGGGTGGTTATATGAAAAAGCTTGTTGTGGATACTCATACCCATACAATAGCAAGCGGTCATGCATATAGTACTATTATTGAAAACTGCATTGAGGCGCAGAAAAAAGGTATAGAGCTCATTGGAATGACGGATCACGGCCCTGCGATGCCTGGAGGCCCACATATATTTCATTTTGGAAATTTAAAGGTAATACCTAAGTTTATTCATGGTGTTGAAATTTTAAAAGGTGTAGAGGCTAATATAATCGATTATGATGGAAGGCTTGATATAGATGTTGAAAGGTATAAACTTGACCTTGTTATTGCTAGCCTTCATGATGTTTGTATAAGCCCTGGAAGCGTAAAGGATAATACTAAGGCAATGATAAATGCTATGAAAAACGGTTGTGTAGATATAATAGGGCATCCTGGTAATCCTATGTTTCCAATAGACATAGATGAAGTTTTAGATGCAGCGTTATATTATAACGTTATGATAGAAATTAACAACAGTTCCCTTGGAGTTTCAAGAATTGGAAGTTATGAAAACTGTAGTCTTATAGCAAAAAAAGCAGCAGAAAAAGGAAATATAATAGCTCTTGGAACGGATGCTCATATATGTTACAGTATAGGAGATTTTAAAAAGGCTGTTGAACTCATTGAAAATTCAGGAATTGATGACGAACATATAATAAACTGCGATAAAGAAAGGCTTAAAAATTATCTTATTAATAAAGGAAAACTTAAGAAAAAATAATAAGCCGCCTTTTTGGCGGTTTTTTTAAAGAGGTTGTGTTATGAAACTTTCTAATGATTTTTTTGAGAGAATGAAAATTATTTTAAAGGATGAATATAATAGCTTTATAGAAAGTTTAAAATTAGATAGAGCAAAGGGAATAAGGGTAAATACATTAAAATTAAGTGTAGAAGAATTTAAAAATATATCTCCCTTTAGTAGCTTAGAGTCAATACCTTGGGAGGAGAGAGGATTTTACATAAATGAGGATAAACCAGGGAAGCACCCTTATCATAGAGCAGGTCTCTACTATATACAAGAGCCAAGCGCTATGGCGGTGGTTCCAGTTTTAAATATAATGCCTGGGGATAAGGTTCTTGATTTATGCGCTGCACCAGGTGGAAAATCAACACAGGCAGCTTGCTATTTAAATTCAAGGGGGCTTTTAGTATGCAATGAGATAGAGCCTAAAAGAGCTAAGGTGTTGTCTGAGAACATTGAGAGAATGGGCATTAAGAATGCCGTTGTTACTAACAATTCTCCAAGAGAACTTGAAAAAGTATTTAGGGGTTATTTTGATAAAATAATAGTTGATGCTCCATGTTCTGGTGAGGGAATGTTTAAAAAGGAGGAGACAGCGATACAGGATTGGAGCATAGAAAATGTTGAAGGTTGTGCTGTAAGGCAAAGGGAAATATTAGATTCAGCAGCAATTATGTTAAAGGTAGGAGGATATATTGTTTATTCAACCTGCACCTTTTCTCTTGAGGAAAACGAGGGAACAATCGATTATTTTTTAAAAAAACATAAAGAGTTTGAACTTGTAAATATTGAAAAGAACTTTGGATTTAATAGAGGGTTTTATGAGTATTTTGATAATGAAAATCTTATAAGAGCGGTAAGGCTTTTTCCACATAAATTAAGGGGAGAAGGACATTTTATAGCCCTTCTTAGGAAAAATTCTGGTGAGGAATATTCTTATATTCCATTAAAGAGCAACGCTGAAAAAAAAGAACTTAAGGACTATTATAGTTTTTTAAAAGAAAATCTTAATATTGAAATAGATGAAAATCTTTATATTACTGGTGAAAATCTTTATAGTTTTCCAAAAGATTTATGTAGCCTAAAAGGGCTTAGAGTTTTAAGAACAGGAATACATATTGGAAGCTTTAAGAAAAACAGATTTGAACCCAATCACTCTTTAGCCTTATCTATTATTGACAGAGATGCTAAAAGAAGTGTAAACTTATCATCAGGCAGTGAAGAAATAATGTCCTATCTTAAAGGAAACATTATAAAAGCAGAAGTTGATGATGGCTGGTGCCTTATTCTCGTTGATGGGTATTCAATAGGATGGGGAAAGGCAGTTAAGGGAGTAATTAAAAATCATTATCCTAAAGGTCTTAGGGTGTAACAATTTTCTTGATTTATGCATTATTTATATATATACTGTAATTGCTTAAGTTTTATTGTAGGAGATGAATATATGAATTTAGATGCAGTTATCTATGAACTTCAAAAAATATTTGATAAAAAAAATGTAAAATATAATGAGTCAATGAAAAATCACACTTCTTTTAGAGTAGGAGGTCCTGCAGATATATTTATAGTACCTGAAAAAACATGGCAGGTTATTAGCGCAATAAAGCTTTTTAAAGAAAATAATATTCCTTTTTTTATTATGGGAAATGGAACAAACGTAGTTGTAAGGGATGGAGGATTTAAAGGTGCTGTAATTAAACTTACATCTATAAACAAAATATCTGTTGAGGGCAATAAAATAAAAGCTCAATCGGGAGCATTTCTTTCTAATGTTTCTATGGAAGCTCTTAAAAATAGTTTAAAGGGGATGGAATTTGCCTCAGGAATACCTGGAACTGTTGGTGGGGCTGTTACAATGAATGCAGGTGCCTATGGACCTGAAATAAAAGATGTTATTGAATCTGCAGTTTTGTGTGACTATGATGGAAATCTTTTTTGTTTTAATAGGGATGAGCTTGAACTTTCCTATAGACATAGCATAGTGCAAAAGGGGAATTATATAGTTCTTGAAGCTGTTTTTTCTCTTGAAAAGGGAGAGAGTACTGCAATTAAAAATAGAATGGAAGAGCTTAATAGGCGCCGAGCTGATAAGCAGCCTTTGAACTATCCTAGTGCAGGAAGTACATTTAAAAGACCTGAAGGACATTTTGCTGGGAAACTTATAGAAGATGCAGGACTTAAAGGATATTCTATAGGAGGGGCGAAGGTTTCAGAAAAGCATGCAGGTTTTATAATAAATTACGACAACGCAACTGCAAAGGATATTCTTGAACTTATTAATAAGGTTCAGGAAATAGTTAATGAAAAATTTGGAGTGTTTTTAGAACCTGAAATAAAAATAATAGGTGAAGAATAGTTTAAACCAGCAAGCTTGCTTGCTGGTTTTGCTTTATTATGTATTGCTTTATGAATTTAATGATTCTATGCTTTACAAAATGAAAGTTTGACGCCAATATTCGGAATATTGTAAAATAAAAATGTAAGAATTTTTTATTATTTTAAGGAGGTAACTTTAATGAAAATAAGGGATGCAGTTTTGAAACTTAAACTTTATCAGGCAGGAAAACCAATAGAAGAGGTAAAAAGAGAGTTAGGGCTTGATGATATTATAAAGCTTGCTTCGAATGAAAATCCTCTTGGATGTTCACCTAAAGTTCAAGAAGCAATAAAAAATCTATCTGATAAAGTTAACCTTTACCCAGATGCTTCAAACTATGAATTAAAAAAATCAATAGCACAAAATCTTGGAGTTAAAATTGAAAATGTTTTTTGTAGTACAGGCTCCGATTCTTTAATAAGGACTATTTGTAGTTTGTTTGTTGATAGTAATGATGAAACTATTATGGGAGATGTTTCCTTTCAAAGATATGAGGACAGTACTGTTTTAATGGGAGGAAAAGCAGTTAAAATTCCTATGATAAACAATGCGCTAGATGTAAAGGCAATGGTAAATGCAATAAATGAAAGAACGAGAATTATATGGTTTTGCACGCCTAACAATCCTACAGGAACTATTATAACTAAGGATGAGCTTTACAGCATACTCGACTTAATACCAAGGGATGTAATAATAGTCATGGATGAAGCTTATTATGAATATGTAACTGATGAAAATTATCCTCAAACTATTCCTCTTCTTGAGAAATATGAGAATATGATAATATTAAGAACCTTTTCTAAAGCCTATGGACTTGCAGGCTTAAGGTGCGGCTATGGAGTTGCGAATGAAGAAATAGCAAGATATATAAATACTGTTGTAGGGCCCTTTGATACGAACTTAATAGCACAGAAAGCAGCTATTGCAGCTCTTGAGGATAAAGAGTTTTTAAGTAAGGTTATTGATGAAAATTCAAGAGGAAGGGAATATTTATATAAAGAGTATAAAAGGTTAGGACTTGAATATATTGAGAGCCAAGCAAATTTTATAATGGTTAATACAAAAAAAGATGACAAAGAAATATTTAATGAACTTTTAAAAAGAGGTATAATTGTAAGACCGGGATATTTGTTTGGAATGAATGGATGGCTTAGAGTTTCTATTGGAACTATGGAGCAGAATGAAAGATATATTAAAGAACTTGAAAATATACTAAAAAAATAAATACTGCCCATAATGCGATAATTTAAGGTTATAAGCATTATGGGCTTTTTATTTGGTATATCAAATTATTTTTTACGCAGATTATTATTGAAGAGATTAGAGTACTATGATATATTTTGAAATAATGATGGACAAATTGGAGGAATAAAGATGAAAATCTTTGGAGATTACCATACTCATACTATATACAGCCATGGAAAGGGGACTATAAAACAAAATGTAGAATCTGCTATACAAAAAGGGTTGAAGGAGATAGTTATATCAGACCATGGGCCGGGGCATATATTCTATGGCGTTAAATCAAAATATCTTAAAAAGATGAGGGATGAAATTGAAAATTTAAAGAAGGAATATCCTCAGATTAAAATAATGCTTGGAGTTGAAGCTAATATAATAAGTCTTGATGGTGACATCGATATAAAGGATGAGGACATTAAATTGCTTGATAAACTTCTTGTTGGGTTTCATAATGGAGCGATGCCTAAGGATTTTAAATCTTTTTATAGTTTATATGTAAAAAATAAACTTTCTAAGATAATACCATCTCTAAAAGAAGAGTGCAGGATTGAAAATACTAAGGCTCTTATTAAAGCTATAAATAAGTATAATATTGATATAATAACTCATCCAGGAGCAAAAGTTGATATAGATACAAGAGAGCTTGCAAGAACTGCTGCAAAAAAGGGAACAGTTCTTGAGATTAATTCAAGCCATGGATATATGACGGTAGAATATGTTAAAATAGCAATGGATGAAGGAGCGTATTTTGTAATAGACAGCGATGCTCATACTCCAGAGAATGTGGGGAATTTTGAAAAGGGTTTAAAAATAGCAAAGAAGGCTGGTCTTTCAGCTGATAGAATAATAAATGCTCAAAAATGATTTTTAGGAGGAATTTTAATGCGTTTTGTAATAGTTACAGGACTTTCGGGAGCAGGAAAGACTCAGACTATAAGATGTCTTGAAGATTTTCAGTATTTTTGTATTGATAATCTTCCACCGATGCTTATTCCAAAGCTGTCTGAGCTTTGTTATGCTTCAGGGGATAAAATAGATAAAGTAGCAATAGTTGTAGATATAAGGGGTGGAGGATTTTTTGATCAACTTTTTCAAAGTCTTAAAACTATAGAAAATATGGGGTATAAATACGAGATACTTTTTCTCGATGCTTCTGATAATGTTCTTGTTAAAAGATATAAAGAGTCTAGAAGAAACCATCCTCTTGCAAACGATGGGAATATTATAGATGCTATACAAGAGGAGAGAGGAAGGCTTAAGGAAGTTAAAAAGAAGGCAAATCATATTATAGATACATCAAACTTATCAACTAGACAGCTTCGAGAAGAACTAAAAAAGATATTTGTAACTGGTGAAAAATTTGAAAGCCTCGTTATAACTGTTGAATCCTTTGGATTTAAATATGGTATGCCGATAGATGCAGATCTTGTATTTGATGTAAGATTTCTTCCAAATCCATATTATATAGAAGAGCTTAAGCCATTTTCAGGGAACGATGTTCCAGTTAGGGATTATGTATTAAAATGGAATGAGACTCAGGAGTTTATAATAAGAGTAAGTGATTTACTAGAATTTTTAATTCCATATTATATAAAAGAAGGGAAAACACGCCTTGTTATCGCCGTAGGATGTACAGGAGGACGTCATAGATCTGTTACTATAGCTAATCTCATATATGAAAATTTGAAAAAAAATGGTCATTCTGCCTTGATAACTCATAGAGATTTAACTAATGATGTTTTGGGGGATGTTAGATAATGAATTTTTTTGATTGGTTTAAACCCGGACTTAGAATTAAAAGATGGGTTCTTATGGGGCTTTTAGGGATAGCTGTTTTTGTTCTTGGAATTTCTAAGCTATTATTTAGGGGACCTATTTTTGATTTATATCTCTTGCTTTATCTTTATTTTAGTTTTATTGGTATAATTATGATGTATGCTTCTCTTAAAATGGAACTTAAAAGCATACTTGCACTAATTAGTGGAACAAATATAAATACAAAGATAACAAAACAATCTTTATCAGATTTGTTATATGAACAAAGGCTTTTAACAAGAGGACCTAAAATAGTTGCAATAGGTGGGGGAACAGGTCTTTCAACTATGCTTAGAGGTCTTAAAGAATATACGTCTAATATTTGTGCTATTGTTACTGTTGCAGATGATGGTGGAGGTTCTGGAGTTTTAAGGGATACCTTTGGAATGCTTCCTCCTGGAGATATAAGAAATTGCCTGGTTGCTCTTGCTCATACTGAGCCAGTTATGGAAGAACTTATGCAATATAGATTTAAAGAGGGAAATTTAAAAAATCAAAGTTTTGGTAATCTTTTTATTGCTGCAATGAATGGCATATCCTCAAGTTTTGAAGAGGCTATAAAAAAAATGAGCGATGTACTTGCGGTTACTGGTAAAGTATATCCTGTAACATTAACTGATGTAACATTATATGCTAAGCTGTCAAATGGGGCTGTAGTTGAAGGAGAATCAAACATACCTTTAGAATGTATAAAAAATAAATCTAAAATAGAAAGGGTTTATTTAAAACCGAATGACCCCAAACCCCTTGAGGATGCTTTGTTTGCAATAGATAATGCAGATTGCATCATAATAGGCCCAGGGAGCCTCTATACCAGCATACTTCCTAATCTTGTTATAAAAGAAGTAGCCGAAAGAGTAAAAAGCTCAAAAGCAATAAAAATATATGTTTCTAATATAATGACCCAGCCTGGGGAAACCGACGGTTATAAGTTGTCAGATCATTTGAAAGCTATAGAATCTCATTGTAATGGTAATATAGTTGATTTTGTTATTGCAAATAATGGAATAATACCTGAAAAGTATTTTGAAAAATATAAAAATGATTTTCAGGATATGGTTAAGATAGATGAAGAAAATATATCTGAAAATGTACAGATTATACAAGATGATTATATATATATAAATGATTTAGGATTGTTAAGACATGATACTAAAAAGCTTTCAAAGACTATAATGAAGCTTATATTAAAGCATGTTTTTCCCAAAAATAAAAAGAGAATTATCGATTATTATTATCTTTCAGAAAAAGTCAAAGATAAATAAGGAGGTGGGAGTGTGTCCTTTTCTTCTGTAGCAAAAAATGAATTGTGCAGAATAAGCGAGGAAAGAAAATGCTGCCAGCTTGCAGAACTTTCTGCAATTACAAGAATGAGTGGAACTATAAGCATAAAGGGAAGTCAAGGCCTTAGCTTTAAAATACAAACAGAGAATCCTGCAATTGCAAGGAGAATTTTTACTTTATTAAAAAATGCCTTTGGCGTTCATACAGAAATACTTGTTAAAAAAAGCAATTCTTTAAAAAAGAATAATATATATATTCTTGTTATTAATCAGGATATGGGGGCAAAAGATATCTTAATAAAGACGGGTATATTCAAAGAACATTCCGATGGGATGTTGAGTTTTAATAATAGAATAGGGAGCAATATTATAAAGAAGAACTGCTGTAAAAGAGCTTATATAAGAGGTGCTTTTCTTGGCGGAGGCTCTATTAGCAATCCAGAAAAAACTTATCATATGGAATTTGTTGTTAATAATCTTGAACAGTCTGAAGAACTTATGAAACTTATAAATTCCTTTGGACTTAATTCTAAGATAATACAAAGAAAAAGTAGTTATGTAGTATACTTAAAAGAAGGGGATCAAATAATTGATCTTCTTAATATAATAGGAGCTCACTCAGCTCTTTTAAATCTTGAAAATGTAAGAATTTACAAAGAAATGAGAAATAATGTTAATAGGCTTGTAAACTGTGAAACTGCAAACCTTAATAAAACTGTTGATGCAGCAGTTAGGCAGATAGAGGCGATAAAATATATAAAAGAGAAGTCGGCTATAAAAAGGCTTCCAAATAGTCTTAGGGAAATAGCTGAACTTAGATTGAAATTTCCGGATGTTTCTTTAAAAGAGCTAGGAGAGATGTTAAATCCGCCTCTTGGAAAGTCAGGAGTAAATCATAGGTTAAGAAAAATTGAAAAGATTGCAGAAGAACTTAAGGAAAGCGATTTTTAGTACAAAATAAAAAGTTAGATGATTGAGGTGAACAAATGTCAAAGCATGATGACATAATAAAATATATAAAGAATTTAAGAGTAGGGACAAAAATATCTGTAAGATTTATAGCTGCAGAGCTTAATGTTAGCGATGGAACTGCTTACAGAGCAATAAAGGATGCAGAAACCCTTGGAATAGTAACTACTATTCCAAGGGTTGGAACTGTTAGAATTGAAAAGGTTGAAAAGAGAAGTATTGAAAGTTTAAACTATGCAGAGGTTGTAAATATTGTTGAAGGAACGGTTCTTGGAGGAAAGGATTATTTATATAAAACTTTAAATAAATTTGTAATAGGTGCTATGACAACGGATATGATGAAAAAGTATATAACTCCAGGGAATCTTTTAATAGTAGGGAACAGAGAAGATGCACAAAGACTTGCTTTAGAAAATGGATGTGCGGTTTTAATTACCGGAGGATTTGGATGTAGCGATGAGATTAAAAATCTATCTAATGAAAAGGAGTTGCCTATTATATCCTGCTCCTACGACACATTTACAACGGCATCGATGATAAATAAAGCTATATCTGAAAATCTTATTAAAAAAGATATAATACTTGTCGAAGATATAATGAAAACTGAGGTTGAGTATGTTAAAACGAATAATACGATTGGGGATTTAAAGGAAAAAATAAAAAGAACAAAGCATGGTAGATTTCCAGTATTAGATAACTTCGATAGAGTTGCAGGAATTATTACTATAAAAGATGTTTCGCCATATAGTAAAGATGAAGAAATGGTATCAAGTTTTATGACAAGCAATCCTATTGCTCTTACACCCAAAACTTCTGTTGCCTATGCAGCACATATTATGGTATGGGAAGGAATAGAATTGATACCTATAGTTGAAGATAAAAAGCTTGTAGGAGTTATAAGCAGAGAAGATGTTATAGTTGCTCTTCAATATAGAAATAAACAGCCACAAATTGGAGAGACGATAGAGGATGTGCTTCTTAAAAATTTTACTTATGTAAGCACAGATAAAGGAGTTAAATTTACTGGCAAGATTATTCCTGAGATGTTAAGTTCCATTGGTGCGGCAAGCTGGAATGTATTAACTTTTATCATGTCTACCATAGGTACAATAGCACTATCTAAAAGAAACCATCTTAATATTACAGTAGATTCTTTTACGGTATTTTATGTAAAGCCTGTACAAATAGATTCGACTATTACTGTAAACGCCAATATTATAGATACAGCACGAAGTATTTCAAAAGTTGAAATAGAGATGATAATAGATAAAACAAAAGAACTTGTTGGTAAAGCTATTTTAAGCGCTAAAGTTTTAAGAAAATAATTATAAATGAAGAAAAACGCCGATTAAAAATGGGAGGCACTATTGATGACGGATAAAAATATACAATCGGGAAATTTTGTACATCTTCATGTTCATACAGAATATAGTCTTCTTGACGGCTCAGCTAGGATAAAAGAGCTTATAAATAGGGCAAAAGAACTTAATATGAAATCCCTTGCAATAACAGACCATGGCGTAATGTATGGAGTTATTGATTTTTATAAAACCTGCCTTCAAGCAGGTATAAAACCAATTATTGGTTGTGAAATATATATAGCTCCTAGAGGTAGATATAAAAAGGAAAATTCTTATGATGCTGCAAATTATCATTTGGTGCTTTTAGCAAAGAATAATGAGGGTTATAAAAATCTTATGAAGATTGTGTCTGAAGCATTTGTAGATGGATTTTACTATAAACCAAGGGCAGATTATGAACTTTTAAGCAAATATTCAAAGGATATTATAGCATTAAGTGCTTGTCTTGGTGGAGAAATACAGACACTTCTTTTAGAAGGAAAATATGATGAGGCAAAAGAAAAGGCTTTGATGTATAGAGAAATTTTTGGAAAAGATAATTTTTATCTTGAACTTCAATATCATGGAATTGAGGAACAGAAAAAAGTAAATGAAAGCCTTATTAAACTTTCAAGGGAAACTAAAATAGGACTTGTTGCTACTAATGATGTACATTATATAGATAAGGATGATTCTACAGCTCATGAGATACTTTTGTGCATACAGACTGCAAAAACTATAGATGATTCTGATAGGATGAAATTTCCAACAAATGAATTTTATTTAAAATCCAGTGAAGAGATGGCTAAACTATTTGAATATGTTCCTGAAGCTATAGAAAATACAAATAAAATAGCTGATATGTGTAATGTAGAATTTGAATTTAACAAAACAAAACTTCCAAAGTTTCAAACCCCTGATGGTATAAACTCAAAAGATTATTTAAGGAAACTTTGTTTTGATGGATTATATAAAAGATATAAGAATGTTTCAAGTGAAATAATAGAAAGACTTGAGTATGAACTTTCAGTAATTGAACAGATGGGATATGTGGATTACTTTCTTATAGTTTGGGATTTTATAAGGTTCGCAAGGGAAAAGGGTATAATGACAGGACCTGGGAGAGGAAGCGCTGCTGGTTCGATTGTTGCTTATACTCTTGGTATAACAAAGATTGATCCAATCAGATATAACCTTCTTTTTGAAAGATTTTTAAATCCTGAAAGAATAAGTATGCCTGATATAGATTCGGATTTTTGTTATGAGAGAAGGCAGGAAGTTATAGACTATGTAGTTGATAAATATGGAAAGGATAGAGTAGCACAGATTGTAACCTTTGGTACTATGGCAGCAAGAGCAGTAATAAGGGATGTTGGAAGAGCGCTCAATTATTCCTATGCTGAAGTTGATACAATAGCGAAGATGATACCTTTTGAACTTAATATGACTATAGATAAGGCGCTTGAAATAAATCCTGAATTAAGAAAAAACTATGAAGAAGATGAGAGGATAAAACATCTTATAGATATTTCAAAATCCCTTGAGGGACTTCCAAGACATTCTTCAACCCATGCTGCAGGAGTTGTTATATCATCTGAGCCTATCGTTGAATATGTTCCTTTGTCTAAAAATGAAGATACTATTGTAACGCAGTTCCCTATGACAACATTAGAGGAACTTGGATTGTTAAAAATGGATTTTCTTGGACTTAGAACGTTAACTGTTATAAGGGATGCTGTACAGTTAATTAAAAATGTTCATAATGTTGAAATAGATCTTGATTATATAAACTATGAAGATGAGCAGGTTTATGAAATGATTGGAGCAGGGAATACAGAAGGTATTTTCCAGCTGGAGTCAACAGGAATGACTAATTTTATGAAGGAACTAAAGCCTACAAGCCTTGAAGATATAATTGCAGGCATATCTTTATATAGACCAGGTCCTATGGATCAAATTCCTACTTACATTAAAAACAAAAATAACCCAAAAGAAATTTCTTATCTTGATGAAAAATTAAAGCCTATATTGGATGTTACCTATGGATGTATGGTATATCAAGAGCAGGTCATGCAAATAGTAAGAGATATTGCAGGATATTCAATGGGGCGTTCAGATCTTGTAAGACGTGCAATGGCTAAGAAAAAACATTCTGTAATGGAACAGGAAAGAAAAAATTTTATATATGGTCTTTTAGATGAAAATGGTAATATAATCGTTCCAGGGGCTGTTAGAAATGGAGTATGTGAAGAAGTTGCAAATAAATTATTTGATCTTATGATGGATTTTGCAAGCTATGCGTTTAATAAATCTCATGCAGCAGCCTATGCTGTTGTTGCATATCAGACGGCATACCTTAAAAGGTATTATCCAGTTGAATTTATGACTGCTCTTTTGACTAGCGTTATGGGAAATAACGAGAAAATAGCTTTTTATATATATACAAGTAAGAAAATGGGAATAGAAGTCCTGCCTCCGGATATTAACGAGAGCAGCGTTAATTTTTCAGTATCGGGAAATAAGATAAGATTTGGACTTGCTGCGATAAAAAATGTGGGCAAAGGGGCAATTTTTTCAATTATTTCAGCTAGAGAAGAAAAAGGACCTTTTAAGGGATTTGTTGATTTTTGTGAGAGAGTAAATCTTTCGGATGTTAATAAAAGAACTGTTGAAAGCTTAATTAAAGCAGGTGCTTTTGATTCTTTTAAACTTAAAAGGTCGCAGCTTTTAAATGTTTATGAGAAAGTAATTGATTCAATCGTTAGTGATAAAAGAAAAAATCTTGAGGGACAGATTTCTTTATTTGCTATTGATTCAATAGAAAAAATAGATAATAAAGATGATTTTCCAGATATAAAGGAATTCGATAAGAAATATCTATTGTCAATGGAGAAGGAGATGCTTGGGCTTTATATAAGTGGACATCCCCTTGATGATTATATTGAAGAGTTAGATTTATTAACTAATACTAAAATATCTGAAATAGTTACAATAGAAGAAGAGGAAGGCATAGCTACTCAATCAAAGTTTCAGGATGGACAAAGAGTCATTATCGGTGGAATAATATCTCAGGTTAATATAAAGTCAACAAAAAAGAATGATATAATGGCCTTTGCTAAGGTTGAAGATGTATTTTCATCGATAGAGGTGCTAATTTTTCCCAAGATATATCAAAAATGTAGCAAAATGCTTCTTGAGGATAATATGGTTATTATTAAGGGGAGAATAAGCATAAGAGAAGATGAACAGCCAAAGATTATTGCAGAGGATATAGAACCTTTAAAAAAGCAAAGCATTATAGATAATAGAAAAGTCTATATAAGGCTTAACGATCTATCTTGGAAAAAGCAGATTGAGAATTTAAAACCTCTTTTATTAAAGCATAAGGGCTCAAATCCAGTTTATGTAGTTTTGATGGAGTCTAAACAAACTCTAATGGCTTCCAGGGAGATGTGGGTTGCGATATCAGATGAATTTATAAAAGAGCTTAATGATATATTAGGAAATGAAAATGTAAAAATAATATAATACTTTTCCCCTAGTTTTTGTAGGGGGAAAAGTATTAACTTTAATTAAAGAAGGAATTAATTGTTGATTTTTAGTATAAAATAAAATAAAATTATGATTAAGAATATATTAGGAGGCCTATTATAAATGTGGACAGTTGTTTATGTTGCACAGAGCATTGAAGAGAGAGATAAGATTCAAAAGGCACTGTGTGAACAGGGTGTTCTTGTTAAAATAAAAAAAATAGGGAAGAAAAACGATGATAATGGCCTTTATGAAATATTGGTTCCCCAAACAGAAGTTGATGATGCATATATCATTTTAACATCTATAATATATTAATTCTTAAGTATTTTATAAATTATGCGGGACTTTAAATGTCCCTATGGACAAGGAGGAATACATATGAAAACAATAGGTGTTTTAACCAGCGGTGGAGATGCACCGGGTATGAACGCTGCTATAAGAGCAGTTGTAAGAATGGGTGTCGACAAGGGTATTAAAGTAATGGGTATTCAAAGAGGATACAATGGACTTTTAAATGGTGAAATATTTGAAATGAATCGTACATCAGTTTCAGATATAATTCAGAGGGGAGGAACTATTTTAAGAACTGCACGAAGTGAGGAATTTAGGACGCCTGAGGGAAGAAAAAAGGCATATAATGTTCTAAAAGTATTTGGAATTGAGGGTCTTATTGTAATTGGTGGAGATGGTTCCTTTACAGGAGCTCAGAAACTTTCAGATGAATTTGATGTTAAAACTATAGGTATCCCTGGAACTATTGATAATGACTTAGCTTATACTGATTATACTATTGGTTTTGATACAGCGCTTAATACGGTGCTTGATGCTATAAATAAGTTGAGAGATACATCTACATCCCATGAAAGAGTAAGTATAGTTGAAGTTATGGGAAGACGTTGCGGTGATATTGCTCTTTTTACAGGTCTTGCAGGTGGTGCAGAAAGCATTATAATTCCTGAGAAGGAATATAATTTTGATAATTTGTGCAGAACTATAATAGAAGGAAAAGTTAGAGGAAAGGTTCATAATCTTATTGTGCTTGCTGAAGGTGTTGGCGGAGCAGAAGATATGGCAAAGAAAATAGAAGAAGTTACAGGAATTGAAACAAGAGCTACGGTTCTTGGACATATACAAAGAGGCGGAAGTCCTACTGCCTTTGATAGAATACTTGCTTCAAGGCTTGGAGCAAGAGCCGTAGAACTTTTAATTGAAGGAAAATCTCAAAGAGTTGTTGGTATAAAGGATAACAAAATCATAGATGTTGATATTACTGAAGCTTTAAATATGAAAAAAGAATCAATAGATAATCTTTATGATTTGGCACAAATATTATCATTTTAAGGAGTGAAACAATGAGAAAAACAAAGATAATATGTACTATAGGTCCTGCTTCAGAAAGTGAAGACATGATAAGAAAACTTATTGAAAATGGTATGAATGCTGCAAGGCTCAATTTTTCACATGGTTCCTATGAAGAACATGGAAATAGGATTAAACTTATTAAAAAAATTAGAGAAGAACTTAATAAACCTATTGCAATAATTTTAGACAATAAAGGTCCAGAACTTAGAACTGGCAATTTTAAAGTTGACAGCGTTGAACTTGCAGAGGGACAAAAATATATATTAACTACAAGACAGGTTTTAGGCGATGAAACAATTTGTTCTGTTAATTATGAAAAACTTCATGAGGATTTAAAAGCAGGGGATAGAGTTTTAATAAATGATGGTCTTGTTGCTCTTGAAGTTGAAAAGATTGAAGGTCAGGATATTCACTGTAGAGTATTAAATAGTGGTGTTATCAGCAGCCATAAAAATATGAATATACCAGGTGTAAAAATTAACCTTCCCGCTCTTACTAAAAAAGATATAGAGGATATTAAATTCGGTATTGAGCAAGGAATAGATATTATAGCAGCCTCCTTTATAAGAAAGGCAGCGGATGTTATTGCAATAAGAAAAGTTCTTGATGATAATGATGGAGAAGGAATATTAATTGTATCAAAGATAGAAAATCAGGAGGGTGTTGACAACATAGATGATATTATAAAGTTCTCCGATGCTATAATGGTTGCAAGAGGAGATTTAGGTGTTGCAATTCCAACTGAGGATGTTCCAGTTGTTCAAAAGATGATTATAGAAAAATGTAATATGGCAGGGAAACCAGTTATAACTGCAACACAGATGCTCGATTCTATGATTAGAAATCCAAGACCTACAAGAGCTGAGGCAAGCGATGTTGCTAATGCTATTTTCGATGGTACTGATGCTATAATGCTCAGCGGTGAGACTGCAAATGGTAAGTATCCTATTGAGGCAGTAGCAACTATGTCTAGAATTGCAGAAAAGGCAGAATCTGCACTAAATTATGATTCTATGCTTAGAAAAAGAAGAAAACATCATTCTCAGTCGGTACCAGATGCGATAAGTCTTGCAACGGTTACTACTGCTATGGAACTTAATGCTTCTGCTATAATTACTGCTACACAATCTGGACATACAGCAAGGATGGTTTCTAAATATAGACCTCAATGTAATGTTATTGCAGCAACACCTTTTAAAAAGGTAGCAAGAAAACTAGCAATTGTATGGGGAGTTTATCCAATTATAACTGAAAAAATGGAGTCTGCTGATGATGTTATGGATAAATCAGCAAATGAAGCATTGATTCAAGGATATGTTAAAAAGGGAGATCTTGTTGTTCTTGCTGCAGGAGTACCTGTTGGTTTTGCAGGAACAACAAATCTTATGAAAGTTCATATAGTTGGAGATATACTTGTTAAAGGGCGAGGCGTTGGAATTGCAACCTATGGTAATGCTTATGTAGCAAAAAGTATAAAGGATATTAATAAAAATTTTAATGATGGTGATATATTAGTAGTAAAAGAATTAAGTAAAGAATATATAAATGTTATAGGAAGGATTGGAGGAATAGTTGCTGAAGAGGGAGGACTTACATCTCATACTGCCGTTGAATGTATAAGCATGGGTATTCCAGTTATTGTTGGAGCTCATGGAGCTACTGATATAATTAAAACAGGTATATTAGTTACTATGGATACTCGTAATGGAGTGGTTTACAGCGGTAAGGCAAATGTGTTATAATATACTAATCAAATGTAGTATTAGCTACAAAGTAAGATTTTCCTTTGTAAGCTAGTTCTAATAACATAAATAAAAGTTTACCTCCTTAAGCCCTTTTAGGGCTATTTTTTTAACATTATTTTAAATTATGTATATTTTAATTATTAATTGTTAATAATAAAGAAAGCCGTTGAATTTTTAAGCGGTAACTGATTCTATTATTGCACACCTAAGGTGTGCCTTTTTTTTATTTTGTATTAACTGAACATGTATAAATTATGAAAAAATGGTACATATTAAAATTAGAAACTAAAAATAATTTTTTGGTTAGGAGGAAAAAGAAGTGAAAATTGATACTTTAGATTGGTTTTCAATAGCATTAACTGTTGTAGGAGCTTTGAATTGGGGGCTGATTGGTCTTTTTAATTTTGATTTAGTTGCATTTTTATTTGGCCCCATGTCAACAGTAAGCCGAATTGTTTATACTATTGTAGGTATTTCAGGAATATATCTTATATATACTTCAAGTAAATTTTCAGCAGCTTCAATTGAAAGGGATTAATATTTTGTAAGATATTTGGGCATTTGTAATTAGTCACAGATTAAAAGACGTTCTATTTAAATTTTAGAACGTCTTTTAATATATATTTTTTTTGATAAAATATTCTATGTAGATTAAACTATGGGGTGAGTATATGTTAGATAATAAGGTTGAAAAGAATAAGGAATATGAAATAGAAATTACAGGTCTTGGATTTCAGGGAGAAGGAGTTGGAAGGATAAATAATTTTACGGTTTTTGTTGAAGGTGCGTTGCCTGATGAATTGGTAAAAATAAAAATAGTTAAGGTATCTAAAAGCTATGCTTTTGGGAAATTAATTGATATTATAAGACCTTCAAAAGAAAGAAGAATACCTATATGCGATATATATAAAAGATGCGGAGGCTGCCAGATACAGCACATGTCTTATGAGGCTCAGTTAAAATTTAAAAGAGAGAGAGTCATTGATTCTATTAAAAGGATAGGCAGAGTTAGTGAAGCTATTGTTCATGATACTATAGGTATGGTTAATCCCTATAATTATAGGAATAAGGTACAGCTTCCAGTAAGGCTAGAAAAAGGCGTTCCTGTAATAGGTTTTTTTGCTGCAAGAAGTCATGAAATAATAAAAATGGATAAGTGCTATATTCAAGATGAGTCTTCTTCAAAAATAATATCTGTAATTAAAAAGTGGATAGAGAAAAACAATATTATGCCTTATGATGAGACAACCTGTGAAGGTATTTTAAGGCATATAATGGTACGAAGTTCCTATAAAACAGGAGATATTATGGTGGTTTTAGTAACAAATTCCGAAAAATTACCCTATGAAGAAGAAATAGTAGATATGTTGAAAGAAATAAAAGAGGTAAAAAGCATAATACAAAATATAAATCTTAAAAAAACTAATGTAATTTTAGGAGATAAATGCAAAACCCTTTGGGGAAACGATACAATAACTGATTACATAGGAAATTTTAAATTCACCATTTCTCCCCTTTCTTTTTTTCAGGTAAATCCTCTGCAGACTGAGATATTATATAATACAGCCCTTAAATATGCAAACCTTTCAGGGAATGAAGTAGTATTCGATGCTTACTGCGGAACAGGAACCATATCTTTGTTCCTGGCTCAAAGGGCAAAAAAGGTTTATGGAGTTGAAATAGTTCCCGAAGCTATTGAAAACGCTAAGAAAAATGCAATAATAAACAATATCAGCAACGTTGAGTTTATTGTTGGAGAATCGGAAGTTATAATACCTGAACTTATTGAAAAAGGAATATTTGCTGATGTTGTAGTAGTTGACCCTCCGAGAAAGGGATGTGACAGAAAACTTCTTGATGCTATTGCAAAAATGTCGCCAGAAAGAATAGTATATGTATCTTGTGATCCAGGAACTTTAGCAAGGGATCTTGGAATACTCGAGGAGCTTTCATATAAGACTATCGAAATTCAGCCAGTTGACATGTTCCCACAGACAGCACACGTTGAGTGTGTCGTGAAGATAGAGAAGAAATAGCTTGAAATCAAAGGCTTGGGGCAATTTGCCCCTTTTTTTCATGTGTGTTTTATGTTTCCGTAGACTAAGGTTTTTAGGGGATTTGAACCCCCGGGGGGCACTTTTACGCAAATATAAATTGAGAGATAGAAATAGAAGGGTTATTTGAGAGAAGTTGATATGATAAAGGAGTATTCCTTTAATATTTTATTAGTATAGATTATTTAAGAATTAAGTAGATTAAGTACTATTTGTTTTAAGTTGTAACAAATATTATTAGAATACTAAAAAAAAAGAAAAACATTTGTTCTGGTAGCATTTTACCCCTGGACTTTTTAAATATATTATGGTATATTTAATAGATAGAAGAAGGAGGTTTTAGTATGCCTTATGCAATAGATTTATTCTGTGGTGCTGGTGGGATGAGTGAAGGTATAATTCAAGCTGGTTTTCACATATTATTTTCTAGTGATATAAATGAGGATGTACAGAAAACTTATATGAATAGACATGAACAATTAGGGTTTATTCAAAATTACAATACATATTTTCATAGAGGAGATATCAGAGAACTTAATGGTGAATTTATTTGGAATGTAATAAGACATTTAAGAATTTTTACTGATGGTGAGCAACAAGAGCCACAGGAAATAGATGCTGTTTTTGGTGGACCTCCTTGCCAAGGATTTAGTAGAGCAGGTAGAAGAGACCCAAATGATCCACGAAATCTTTTATTTAGAGAGTATTTAAGAGTTGTTAGAGAAATAAATCCAAGGTATGTAGTTATGGAAAATGTTGAAGGGTTTAATGATACAAAATTTTATGGATTTGAGGGAGTAACTGGCCAAGTATATGAAAATGGAAGTTTAGCACCTGAAATTTTGAGAAATGAATTTCACCTAATAGGGTATAATACATTAGAACCTAGAGTATTAGATGCTTCTGATTACGGAGTTCCACAAAGAAGGCGAAGAGTAATATTTATAGCATATCGAAATGGGGAGATAGAACCTAGATACCCAGAACCAATATATAATGATTATAATAGACTCACAGTATTAGATGCTATTGGTGATTTAATTAGGGATGAAAAATTAAGAGAAGTTATAAATCCTCAACTTACGGATTATCAAATAGCTTCGAGAAGGGGAAGAACACCAACTATTAATGGAAATACAATAAATAGTAATGGAAATATATATAATAATGATATTTCGAATCATTTGCCTCTAATAGTTGAAAGATTTTCTTTGTTTAGAGAAGGAGAAGACGGAACTTTAGTAAGAAGACGCATCTTGAGCGAGGGAATAGATATCTCAGAAAAAAGTCATTTATTAAATGAATGTTGCAACAAACTTGGCATTAGCAGAGAAGAACTTATTCAACGTTTTAGAACTGGGGAAGTTAACGAAGAGATGTTAGACGTTATTTTAACAAGAAAATCTATAAGAACTAGGTTGAATAGAAATAGACCAGCATTGACCGTAGTAACCTTACCAGATGATTATATATCTCCATTTGAGAATAGAGTGTTTTCGGTAAGAGAGATGGCTAGATTACAATCATTTGATGATAGCTTTATATTTTTAGGCAAAAGAACAACAGGCGGAGATAGAAGAAGAGTAGAAGTACCGCAGTATACACAGGTTGGTAATGCTGTACCACCATTATTAGCAAAAGCTATTGCTTCTGAAATAATGAAAGCTATAACAAGAGGACTGTAGTTGGGAATTCAGTCCTCTTTAAAATTTATAATTTAAAATAGTTATATTCATTCGATAGTTTTGGCAATTCACTATTGAGTGTTGTTAGATGATTACTAGTATGGCCACTTGCTAAATTTCTAGCTAACATTTCTTTTACGGAACTAGCTATATTTGAACTAGTAGGTCTACCCCAATAGTTTCCACCACTGATATTTGATACTCTTTTTACACAGGTAGATGTTGCTTTGATTTTTGTAATATCTACAGTAGGAACAGTAACAAATGAATAAGTAAATCGTAAAATATTATGAATAGAATATCCATTTCTACCGACAGTAATATTATTTCTAAAATTATTAGCAGAGTAAATCATATCCCACAGCATTGGAATCTGTGCATTATCGTTCCAGTTAGTTTTACATTGTATTATATGAATTTCTATGTTTGAAAAGTCCCTATGGGTTAATGCATCTAATACTTGAATGAGATTATATCTTGTCCCTGTTTTTGGAGCTACATTATTTCCATCAGCATCGAAAATATTTATTAAATCTTTATCAATTATGTATTCATCTTTATGAGGAAATGTTATTGCAATTAAATCAGATTCAGTATTAGAAACAAAGTTTGCATAATTTACAGTTATTGCATCGCTTACAGGATTAGGAATTAATTTTTTACTATGTTTTATTACTACAGTTCTTCTGCCTATTAAGCAGAGATTTAAATACCAACATACAAGAGCTTCCCAACTAGCCCCACCGCCAGATACATCACTTTGAGTTCTTCCTGCTGAACGTGTTGAAGAAAAAATATTTGATAGATTGTCACCTAAATTTAAAATTTGTCTTGCTGTTTTTGATGGTGCTAAATTTTGTATTACTGATCGCCAAGTATTCCAATTATTGCAAAAACCTCCAGCATCAAACAAATTATTAACTGACTGTTCTCTTAAATATTCAATTATAGTTTGTGACATATTATCCCCCCTTTTTTCTCGATAATAATATATTATATCACTTAATATGATATAGGATAAGATAGATTTTTTATGTGTAATATAATGGATAATTAGATGCAATTAGTATAATATACAATTTTTGCACTAAAACACAGTATAATGCAATGCGTGTATAGATTTATTACAAAATGCAAGTTAAAATAATATTAAAGGTATAATTTTTTTATTTCTTGACAAGGAATAATATGGCATATTATAATAGTGTTAGCATTAAAGCATACACGCATTTATGAGAGGGGTGGTAGATTGATTCAATTGGATTTTAAAACTAAAAATAATGGGACTCCTGTTCTTAAAAGAGCAGAGATAGATGATTTAGCAGAAAGAGTTTTACAGGACTATAATTCAAAGGTTCTTCAGGAACCTTGCAGTTTAGATGTTGAGCATTTTTCAGAATGTTATGCCGGATTGGAAATGGATTATCAAGATTTAACACATAATCAATCTATATTAGGAATGACAGTATTTAATGATTGTTAT
>JAOADY010000163.1 GCA_026417075.1 Caloramator sp. | reverse complement strand
AGATGTGTATAAGAGACAGATGTTATTATAGTTGGGGCTGACAGAATAGCACTCAATGGTGATACAGCAAACAAAATAGGAACATTCATGCTCTCGGTTATAGCAAAAGTATATAACGTTCCATTTTATATAGCTGCACCGACATCAACAATAGATTTTAACATAGAGACGGGGAAGGAAATAGTAATTGAAGAAAGGGACAGCAGGGAAGTTACTCACATAGAAGGAGTTAGGATTGCCCCTGAAGGAATCGATGTTTACAACCCTGCCTTTGATGTAACCCCAAATGAAAATATAACAGGAATAATAACTGAAAAGGGAATAATAACGAAACCCTTTAGAGAAAACATATTAAATCTTAAATTATAGGCGGTAGCTTTCAGCTGCCTATAATTTTTGTTCCAAAGCAGACAAGCTAAGGGACAGTTACTTATTATATTGAAATTAAAATATTTTAATATAGCATGTATAAGAAGAAAAAGAACATAGCTTAAAATGTGAAAGTTTCATAATCGATAATGATGGACAAACATAGGGACGGTTACTTATTATTTATCAAATTGTTTTTTAGTTGAACAGTTAAATTGTGATTAGGGGATAGGGAAATGGAGCTGCTTTTTAACAAAATAAGTAACTGTCCCCCGATGGAATTGCTTAATGTTAAGCATAATAAGTAACCGTCCCCAAAAACAAAAACCAAAAACAAAAATAAACAAGTTTAGGGACAGTTACCAATGCCACAAGTGTCACCATTAAGGATGCAAACAAGCCCTGCAGTCGATGACCCAAAATAATGACGAAATATGTTAATTTTACATCATACTGGAATGTTTATATGAGTTTTCAGAGTAGTTACTTATTATCTGTAAGAATAGCATAAAAGTTCTTAAGGAAAAATATTTAAAGAGAAGTTGTAGGAGGTAGAGTATGGAGAAGGCAATAATCGGTGGAACGGGAGTATATGATATAGGAAACAGTTCTTATATGGAAGTTGATACGATTTATGGCAAGGCCTATGTTGATATAATAAATGTTGATGGTGAAAAGATAGTATTTCTTGCAAGGCATGGAAAAGGGCATTCAACACCTCCCCACCTTATAAACTACAGAGCCAACATGAAAGCTTTAGAGCAGCTTGGGGTAAAATATGTATATGCAACGGCAGCAGTAGGTTCTTGTAATGAAAAGTATGTAGTTGGGGATGTTGTTGTTATTAAGGATTTTATGGATTTTACAAAAACAAGACCTCTCACCTTTTATGAAGGTGGAGAGATGGTGGTTGTACATACTGATATGAGTGAGCCCTACTGTAGAAACTTAATATCAAAATTTTATGATGAGGCAAAAAAGCTTTCAATAGAAATTAAGGGTGAAGCAGTTTACTGCTGCACTGAAGGACCAAGATTTGAAACAGCCTCTGAAATAAAGATGTATAAAAGCCTTGGTGCTGATGTTGTTGGTATGACAAACGTTCCGGAGGTTGTCCTATCAAAGGAGCTTGGAATGTGCTACAGTGCAGTTGGTATTATAACTAACTTTTGTACAGGTATAGGGAAGGATATCGTTCTTCATGATATTGAAGGGGCAATGAATAAAAACAAAGAAGCTGTTACAAAAGCATTTATAAACGTATTTAAGGGTGAGCTTAATCAAAATAACTGTAAATGCAAAGACAGCAGAATAAGATTATAATTAGGAGGGTAACATGACTATAAAATATGAAGATATAAGAATTCAAATAGTTGAAGCAGGGAAAAATATGCTAAAATCAAACCTTGTGGTTGGTACTTGGGGCAATATAAGCGTAAGGCTTCCAGATAATAAAGGCTTTGCTATAACTCCAAGCGGTGTTGATTATAATATTATTGAGCCTTGTGATATTGTTTTAATGGATTTTGATGGAAATATAATCGATGGAAATAAAAAGCCTTCAATAGAGTATCCTCTCCACAGCAGTATATATACTGCAAGGGAAGATGTAAATGCTATTGTTCATACCCATAGCGAGTATTGCACAGCCTTTGCAATTGCAAGAAAACCTATTCCAGCTGCAGCGGAGGATTTAGTTCAGATAGTTGGTGGAGATGTTAGAGTAAGTTCCTATAGCCTTCCTGGGACAAAACAGCTTGGTGATGTAGCTGTTAAGGCACTTGAAGGAAGAAATGCTGCACTTTTAGCAAATCACGGATGTATTGCCGCTGCAAAGGATTTAAAGGAGGCACTTAAAGCTGCAGCAGTTGTGGAAAAGTCTGCAAAGGCAGCTATATTTGCAAATATTTTAGGGGGAGTAGTTGAACTTTCTCAATCTGATATAGATGCTATGAGGGATTTTTATCTTAATAAATACGGACAAAGATAGGAGATATTATATGGGAAAATATAAAGATTATGGTTTTGATACAAGAGCTATACATGCAGGCTCTGAAAGTAATCCTGACAATGCTTTAAATCCACCTATTTTTCAAACATCAACCTTTACTTTTAACAGTTTAGAGCATGCTGAGGATGTTATGAGCTTTAAAAGCAGCGATTACGTTTATACGAGGGGAAACAACCCAACCCTAAGGCTTTTTGAAAATAAAATGGCTGATTTAGAGGAAGGAGCTGGAGCTGTTGCCTTTTCTTCAGGTATGGCAGCAATAAGTAGCGTTCTTTTTTCCCTTCTAAAGCCGAATGACAGTGTTATAGTCCACAGAACTTTATATGGTTCAACCTTTAGCGTTGCCAATAATCTTCTTCCAAAATACGGTATAAAATGTAAAACCGTAGATTTAAGGAATCTTGATGAATTAAAAAATTCCATAGATGAGAGCGTAAAGGCTATATATTTTGAAACTCCATGCAATCCTAACCTTGAAATTATAGATATTAAAGAAGTATGCGAGGCTGTAAAGCATAAAAATATAAAAGTCGTTGTAGATAATACTTTCGCTTCTCCTTACTTTCAGCGTCCTTTAACTTTGGGCGTAGATGTTGTCGTTCACAGTGCAACAAAATATATATGCGGTCATGGAGATGTTGTTGCTGGGGTTGCAGTTTCAAAGGATATTGACTATATAAACCGTCTAAAGTTTGATTATATGTGTGAATTTGGAGGAGCATTGAGCCCTTTTAACGCTTGGCTATTACTTAGAGGGCTTAAAACACTTGGGGTTAGAATGAGAGAGCATGAGAAAAATGCAATGAGGATAGCAAAGTTTTTAAAGGAGCATAAAGATGTTAAAAAAGTTTACTATCCCGGTCTTGAGGATTTTGAAGGATACAGCATCGCCAAAGAGCAGATGAGTGGATTTTCGGGAATGATAGGCTTTGAGATAGAAGGCGGATTAGAGAGAGCTAAAAAATTCGTAAACTCCTTAAAGCTTATAAAAATAGCAGTAAGCCTTGGGGATTGTGAAAGCTTAATCGAAATACCTTCGCTTATAACTCATAGAGGTTATCCCAAGGAGAAATTATTAGATTTTGGCTTTTCTCAAGATTTAATAAGGATTTCGGCAGGACTTGAAGATGTTGATGACATAATTTATGATTTGCAGCAGGCATTTAAAATGATATAAAATAAAAAGACTTTGATATAAATTATCAAGGTCTTTTTTGCGGATTGATATGTAATTGCCGTATTCTGATAAAATAATATTTATAATATTAAATATTAATGTTTGAATTTAGTATTATATTAATATTAAGTTATAATTTTAATGATATTTCATGGGGTGGTTCATATGAAGACATATTATTATCTTTTTTATTCTTTTATTTTATATGCTTTTTTAGGATGGGTTCTTGAGGTTGTTTATCATATTTTTACTCAAAAGAAATTTATAAACAGAGGATTTTTGTATGGCCCTATATGTCCTATATATGGAGTTTCAGCTGTGCTTTTTATTATATTCTTAAGTAGATTTAATAATAATTACATCCTTATATTTTTAGGAGGAGCACTTTTAGCATCTATAATTGAGCTTATAACAGGATATCTTATGGAAGCTTTGTTTAATTCAAAATGGTGGGACTACAGCAATGAAAGATTTAATATTAAAGGATATATATGCCTGAAATTTTCAATAATATGGGGACTTCTTTCGGTAGTTTTTATGAAGTTTATAAACCCGCCGGTTTCGAGAGTTGTATTTTTTATTATGAAAAATTTTGGTGAGGTTTTATATAGTTTCTTGTTTGCAGGGCTAATTATTGATATAGTGCTTACTGTAAATAGCCTTATAGCCTTTAAAGCTTTATTTAGAGAACTTCAGGAAATACTCCTTGAAACAAAATCTACTATGGAGGAACTTAAGGAGAATTTAACCCTTGAAGTAAAGGAGAAAATCGAGGGAAGGATTGCCTATCTTTCAGATGTAAAAGAAAGGCTAATAGGAAGAATAAGTCAAAGACATATTTATCTTTTAAAGGCATATCCTCATATGAAATCTAAAAAATTCGATTTGGCAATAGAGGATATTCGAAAGATGATTGAAAATATAAATTTAAAGCTTTAATTTAATAAGAGAGTATTAAAAGATACAATCTTTTATATCAGAGATTATTATATTCCCGAGCAAGATTAAAACATTATTAAAATCTGCTCGGGATTTTTTATATTTTAATATAGTAATCAATAAGCATGATTAATCAATAGCTGTAAGGAATATTTTCTTTATACTAACCCCTTTTGATAAAAATCCTTTCTTTATATTTAATATTTTTCAATAATAAGTAGATGATTTTAAAATATAATTTTATTTATTTTCTACAAAGCAAAATTTGTCCCAGGGTTTTATATAGTCAAGCAAAAATATTTCATCATCACATATTCTTCCAACTACATTTGTTTTCCCTGTATTTTTCATATCCTTTAAAGCAATTTGCAATTCTCCTGCATATCTTCCATAAAGAGAAGAATCTATCAATATATCTCCTTTTTTTATATCCCTTGCATTGTAGAGTTTAAAGTTGTGATTTGAATATTTTTCTCTGCTTTGTGTTGAACGTATAACATATTCTGAAACATCTCCACGGTTAAAATGAATTTCATCAAGCACGATTTTTCTTTCTATTTCATCTATATCATTTTCAAGTTTGACTGAAAACTCAGTTATATTTTTACTTAATCTGCTGAGTTTTTTTAATTCTTCTTCTGAAGCAAAAGCGTTTGCAATAATAACATCATCGATTAATTTTGTTGCAAATAAATGTTTAGCTTGAACCTGTATAGGTAAATTTCTATGGGACTCCAAGGTACAAAGCCCCTCTGAAAGCGGCCATGGACCAAAGGCTGCGTTTTTGGAATTTATAAATGCAGCTGTTCTTATACCAAATTTTTTAAAATGTCGGCTACATTTTTCAAAATGTTCATATGATAGACCTGTGTACAATCTTGGATAAAAATTATGACAAGCTATTAAATTTTCTATATTAGGTTTAAAAGAAAGTATATTGTCAAGATATTTTGTACCATTACTACAGTTTAATTCTATTTTCAGATTATATTTGTTAAAAGTCATTATTGATTCTTCCAACCCACTAAATCCTAAGTCTAGTCTTATTCCGTATAAACCTAATTCTTTGAAAAATGATAAATCTTTATAGTTTATTTCGTATCTTTTAAATATTTCTGGTGAAATATCAGCTACTACTTCCATGTCACAGCTGTTTGCAAAGGACACCATTTTTTTAAATTCTTCTAACGATGAATTAATAGATTTACCACTTAGGGAGATTAAACAAGTAAAAATTCTTTTAAATCCATAACTGCTTGCGAGTTTTATATAATTGATATTTTCATCTAAAGTTGCATTATTCATATATACAGAAATTCCTAATTTTTTCATATTAACCTCCTTTGTATCACTGCATAATGCAAAATATTAAAATTAATAAACTCTAACTTTTAGTTAGAGTTTATTAATTTAAAATTTTATAGATTTGCTGATTTTGAGTTATCTAATGATGACAACTCATTTAAATGTTTTTCTGATATAACAACAAATGGGAAATATATTACAATCCCAATGGCTATATTGATAATCTGTAAGAGTACTCCTCGTATTGAACCTGTGGCTAAAAATCCGCTTATAAGAGGAGGCATTGTCCAGTGAACAATTGCTATTGTTTTTGGAACCAAACCAATGGCAATAGCAGCATAACTTACTATTGTCAAAACTAGTGGAGTTAAAATAAACGGTATACAATATATTGGATTTAAAACTAAAGGCATACCGAATAAAACCGGTTCATTTATATTAAAAGCTGCAGGTGCTATACCAAGTTTAGCCTTTGCTTTATTTTCCTGATTTTTACTGACAATAAATATAGTTATAAGCAAACATATTGATGTACCAGCACCACCCATATAAACAAAAGTATCAAAGAAAGATGAAGTTACAATATTTTGAGGATTCATTCCAGCTTGAAAAGCTTTAATGTTTGATTCCATAAGAGGTAAGAATAATGCACTTGTTATTGGAAGAAGGATATTTGTTCCATGCAATCCAAAGAACCATAAAAGATGAACTAAGAAAACAACAAGAAGTGCAGCACCTAAAGTACCTGCTAAGCCAATTAATGGTTTTTGAATTATATTGAAAATAAATTCATGAATATTAGGAACTCCAACAGCATCAAGTAAAATTTTTATCAGTCCGAATATGATTAAAGTTACAAAAGATGGTATCAATGCTGCAAAGGATCTTCCAACAGCAGGTGGAACACCTTCAGGCATTTTAATTACTAATTTTTTATTATTCATAAGCCTTACAAAAATTTCGGTAGCCACTAGTGAAACAAATAAAGACACGAATAAACCTTGTGCACCGAGATATGCAAATGGTAAAGCCCAGTCCTTTGATGAACCGGCATATAGCATAATTAATGAGCCAAAAGAAACAATTCCAGCGATAAGTCCATCTTTGTTATAGGATTTTGCAAGGCTGTTACTAATAGTAAATACTACAAGTAAAGACATAACTGCAAAGGTTCCGTTCCATAGGGTTCCTCCAAAAGTATTCCATTTTTCACCAAATATGCTTTTCATAAAGTTTGCCCATCCAGGTATTGGAAGGTTATTAAATAATACAGCCAGAGAGCCTACAAAAATTAGAGGCATAATAGAAACAAAACCATCTCTGATAGCCACAAGATGCCTTTGTGAACCGATTTTACCTGCTATAGGTACAAAATATTTTTCCATAAATTCAATAATCTTTTTCATAATTTTCCCCCCATAATAATATTAATACAGTAAAAGTTTTTGATAAATTTTATATATAAATTTCACCTCCTTACCAGTTTTTAAAGATATTAGCTTAATATACTTTTTGTTTTGATTTTAGTAAATTTAAGGCATGATTTAATACTTTTTCTCCATTCATTGTTCCATAGTCGATGCTGTTAATTACATCTACTGCAATTCCTTGAGGTTCATAATCAGCTTTATATTTATTTAATAAAAATCTAACCTGTGGACCTAAAAGTAAAACGTCGGTGTTTTCAATATTATTTTTCAAATCTGCTTCTGCTACTGCAATAATATTAGCTTCAACTTGCAATTTTTTAGCTGTTTCGTTCATTTTTAAAACTAAAAGGCTTGTTGACATACCTGCACTACATACTAATGTTATTTTCATAGTGTTTCTCTCCTTTTTATATTTTTATTAATTATTATTTGCAACTATTATGCCAAAACAGAATATACGAAAAAAGCTATATAAAATTTTACAAAAATGACTATTTATTATATTTTAGTTATAATTTAATAATTATTTCGTTTAAGTGTTTTAAATAAAACACTTAATTTTTTAGTGTTTTATAATTTTTTATATAGTTTTTTGTATAAATCAATAAATTCATGAGCCATATCTTTTATAGTTATAGAATTCATGAGATGATCCTGGGCATGTACCATTAATAATGTTATTTCGTTTGCTTTACCTGAAGCTTCTTCTTGAATTAGTTGCGTTTGAGATTTATGAGCTTCAGATAACTCGTTGCAGCATTTTTCCATAGAAATTTTTGCCTCATCAAATTTCCCTTCCTTTGCTAAATTAATTGCCTCCATTGCATAGCTTCTTGCGCTACTTCCTCTTACAATTATTTCTAAAATAATTTCTTGATAGTTCATAAATAGCATCCTTTCTTTTATAATATTTTGGTTTTATTATTGTATACCTGCAATCATCATGCCAAAACACAATAGAGAAAATAAAGATAGTTTATTATTGTATAAATAGTAAAATTAAGTGTTAAAGGTATTTTGAGGGTTAAACATATGTTTTAACTGATGGCTGATTGACCTTATTTTGTAAATAATATATATTACATATATAGGAAAAATATTGTAACACAATGGAGATGAATGAAATGAAAAGAATAGATCTTATATATGAAACACTTAAAAAAATGTATAATGGGAAAGGTATGAGCGCTATTGAAATTGCAGAATATTTAAACTTAAACAGAGCTAATGTAAGCAATGATTTGAATAAGTTAGCAGATGATGGTAAAGTTATTAAAATTTCCGGGAGACCTGTTCTTTTTATGCCCTCTGATAAAAATTTAAATAGTTTAAAGGAAAATATTATGGATATATTTATAAAGGACAACCCTAGTCTTTATACTGCTGCTGAACAGGCAAAAGCAGCTATATTGTATCCTCCTAAGGGTATGCACATACTTATTTTAGGAGAAACAGGCGTTGGGAAATCTATGTTTGCTGAACTTATTCATCAGTATGCCATTGAAGTAAAACAAATGGATAAAAAATCTCCTTTTGTAACTTTTAATTGTGCTGATTATTCAAATAATCCTCAGCTTCTTATAAGTCAGCTTTTTGGTGTAAAAAAAGGAGCATATACTGGAGCAGATTCAGATAAAGTAGGACTTATAGAAAAGGCTAATGGAGGTATTTTGTTTTTAGATGAGGTTCATAGACTTCCTCCTGAAGGACAGGAAATGTTTTTTACCTTTATGGATAAAGGCATTTTTAGACGGCTTGGAGAAACAGAAATAGAGAGAACATCTAAAGTCATTATTATTTCAGCTACAACTGAAAGACCTGAATCTACGCTACTTGCTACATTTACAAGGAGAATACCTATGGTTATTAGAATTCCGAGTCTTTCACAAAGAACCATGGAAGAGAGGTTTCACTTGATAAGTAGTTTTTTTAGAGAGGAATCTTTTAGATTGGATAGAGAAATAAACGTATCTATTAATTCCTTAAGAGCTTTTTTAAGTTATAATTGCCCTAATAATATAGGGCAGCTTAAAACAGATATTCAGCTTACTTGTGCTAAGGCTTATGCAGATTTTGTTTCCGGTAAAAAAGAATGTATTAGAATAAACAGCACTGATTTATCTGAATATGTTAAAGACGGACTTTATAAGGAGATTGAGCATAGACAGCTATTTAATAAATTTTTAGGTATAAATAGCAGATACTGCATTTTTAGCAAACTTGAAAGGAATATGCTTATAAGTAGAAAACAAAATCATGAAGAATCTATATATGATATTATAGATCGCCGTATTGATATGCTTAAAGACAGAGGAATTTATGGACAAGAATTGCAGGAGAAAATTGAGAAAGATATTGAGGATTATTTTACAAAATACATAAATTCAGAAAATACGAATATAGATATTGCAAATCTTGAAAGTATTATATCAGAAGACGTGATTAAGATAGTACAGGATATTGTTAATTATGCAGAGCAAATGCTTGAAAAGAAATTAAGCCCAAAAACGTATTATTCAATGGCAGTGCACATATCAAGTTCTATTGACAGAATAAAAAAAGGCAAAAAAATTATAAATCCTAAATTAAATAGCATTAGAAAGGATTATACTAAAGAATTTAATGTTGCTTTAGAATGTTTGAAAATAATAGAAAATGCTTTAGACATTATTATGCCTATTGATGAGGCAGGTTTTTTAGCAATGTTTTTTGTTTTTGATGAGAAGGATATTAAAGTTAAAAAGGATTTTATAAATATAATCGTTATTGCCCATGGAACGTATACAGCTACATCAATGGCAGAGGTGGCTAATAAACTTTTAGGTATAAATAACGTTATAGGAATAAATGCTCCTTTAGAAGAAAAACCTCAAGCTATATTAAATAATTTAAAAAAATATATTATAGAACATAATATAAAGTCCGATATTTTATTTTTGGTAGATATGGGATCTTTAACTACATTTGGTGAGGAGATTAAAAAAGACTTTGGAATAAAATCAAAGACTATACCTCTTGTAAGTACCCTTCATGTAGTAGAAGCTGCCAGAAAGGCTATGCTTGGGTATTCTTTGGATGAAGTATATAATGATACTATGAGCGTCAAAGATTATGCTGAATATGAACAGTTAAACAGTAGGACATATTTTGATAATAGTGAAAAGCTTATAATAATAACTGCTTGTACGACAGGAGAAGGAAGCGCTCTTGTGTTAAAAAAATTTCTCGAAGAGCATTTGAAATATGATAAAAATGTATTAGAAATAATTCCCTTAAATTTAATTAAAAATGAAGATATATATGAAAAAATAAAAAAAATTCAAAGAGATAATAAAATTATTTGCATCGTAAGTGGCTTTAATTTTCAAAGCAAGATACCTCAATTTAAAATAGATGAGGTTTTAAGTTTAAAAGAAATTAATGCAATTCAGCAGATGATTGATACAGAAATTACTTATATGAAAATGGGTGATGTATTAGAAAGTCAGCTTAAAAGTATTGATGGAAAAGAAGCATTTAAAGATATAAAGAAAGTTATAAAAAACATTGAAGATGAAACAGATGAAAAGATTAATACGGATATATTAATAGGCGTATCATTACATATAGGATGTATGATTGATAGAATAAAAAGTGGAAAAGCACAAATAAGGTTTAATAATAAGAATCAATTTATTAAAAGAAATAAAAAACTTTATCATTCAGTTAAAAAATCATGTAGTATAATAGAGGAAAAATATAAAATATTTATTTCTGAAGATGAAATATGTCATATAATGAGATTTTTTAATTATAATGCTTAATAAAAATAAATGGAATCTTCCATTCAAAGACTTTATTCAAAGTTTTGAATGGAAGATTTTTTTGTAATAGTTTTACCAATAATTTATTAAAAAAATATCACAATATAAAATTATTATGCATACAAAAAAAGTAAGGGGTGGTAATATGGCTTCAATGAATAAACTTTTTAACAGGATTTATGGTATGGAATTGTATGAAATACAAAGAAGTTTTCCATATTTAGGGGAAGGAATAAGCAGGGCTGTTTTTGCTATAAATGATAATTATGTTTGTAAGGTTGCAAAGGATTTAGACGGGGATTATCAGTGCAGAGTTGAATATTATGTTTATACCCACACAAATAAGATACTAAAGGATTATCTTTGCCCTATTGTTTGGTATAAAAGTGGAATGATTATAATGCTTAGAGCTATACCTCTTTCTTATTATATAAAACAGCCCTATATAGATATTTCAAAGGTAAGAAGCGATAGGAATTCCTATGAAGATTTAATAAGACTATCAAATAAATTCAATCTTTTGTTTGAAGATATAGTTTCAACAAGTTCCTGGGGAATTTTGAATAATAAAATGATTTTAATAGATTATGGATGTACAAACTAAAAAAGTATAGATAAATAAAAAATACAATAAATACAAAATATTTACAATACAAACATTATATGATAATATATATGGAAAGAATATGAAATAAGGGTAAGATTTTTGGGGGATTAATTATGGAAAATAATAAAAAATATGAGGAGGCATGTATTCTTATTGAAAACAATAGATTAGATATAGCAGAAAATATGCTGTTTGAAATAATAAATGAAGATGAAAAATTTTATCCTGCAATAAATAAACTTGGAACTATATATGCAATAAAAGGGAATCTTGAAAAGGCTTACAAGCATTTTAACAGAGCTCTTGAAATAAATGAAGATTATGTTCCTGCTATTGTAAATATGGGGAACATATATAAAGAAAGAGGACAAGCAAAAGAAGCTGAAAAATATTATCTTTATGCTATACATTTAGACCCACAGTACAGCCTTTCGTATTATAACTTGGCTGTACTATATAAATCCATGAAAAACTATGACGGTTATTATAAAAATATTAAAGAATATAAAAAGAGAATGAAAAATGACGTCTTTAATTATCGAAATATTAAGAATAATAAGATATTTACATATAAATCTTTAAGTATTGCATTTATAATCTTTATTTTAATATTAATTTATGTCCTTTATCCAATTAAATAAAAGATGGTAAATTGAAGATCATTAAATCAAAAATAAAAACATAATTATATATTAGTCTATGAAAGGGGGGAATTTTTAAATTTTTTATTTAAAAAAATTATAAATAAGAGGAGGGAAAACATGAAAAAAATTTTATCTCTTATTACTGTTTTAGCATTGGCTTTGGGGATTTTATTCCCAGCGTTTACGGCATCGGCAGTGACATACAAAGAAGTTGAAAGCAATTTAAAAACGGGAATTATAACAGCATTTACTCAGAATTCAGTAACGATTATAGAATCAGGAAAGAAGTATGTATTGCCCTTTGCAAAGAACATTAAGATTTTAAAACAGGGAGAAATGGCTAACATAATGGATGCAGCTTATAAAGGTGCAAAGGTTCAGTATAAGGTTATGCTTAAGAAAAATGTTCCAGTTTCAGTTTCATATCTTGATATACCACCTTCAGGGTCAATATATGATGGAAATATAGGGACAAGTTTTAGTAATAAGCAGATTACAACATTTTCTTATAAAGAAACTCCAAACACAACAATTACACTAAATCCAAGCAGGCTTCTTGATGTAAACTCATTAACTCTTGTTAAGGAATTTGTATCTGACTATGATTCTTATGTAATTCAGGGAGACGGTACGGAAATATTTTTAGGCAACTATTCATTAGTTCAGGATTCTGTTAAATTAACTGTAGCAGGAAAAGAAATAAAAATAATTTCTGATAAGGCTGAATTTGATAAAAAGGATGCGACAGATGAAGCAAAACTTTTAAAAAATTCAAAAGGAGAATATATATTGACTCTTGAAACGCCATTAACTAAGGAACAGATTGAAAAATCTGATGAAGTTGTAAAGGTAGTTTATAAGGTTAATGAACTAAATATGGAAAGGACAGAAATATTAAATCTTTTAGTAAATGAGGATGTTTACTGTGAACTTAATGGTAAAGAGGTAAGTTTTTCAAAAGCAATGTATAGGGGGAATTATGCGTCAGCATATACTAATGAAAAAGGAGAAATAGTATATATAAATGCATATTATAGAGATTTGCTATGCATAGTAAACAGCATAAGCGGCAATAAGATTAGCATTTCTGCTATTAAGAATGGATATATTGCATTCAACGATATTTTAACAATAAATGAAGGTTGCAATGTTACTGATGTAAAGGGAGAAGAAATTTCATTATCAAATTTAAAACAAGGGGATAAGATACTTATTACGAATGCTCCAGACCTTAACTATCAGGTAATATCTATATCAAAGATAGAATAATTTTTAAATTAAAAGGTTCTCCTTTATAAAAAGAACATATATAAAAATAGGAGGGAAAACATGAAAAAAATAAGAAGAATACTATCTTTTATATTAGTGCTTGTAATGACTTTTGTATCAAGTAATGCTTTTATGGCAAAGGCGGCTCCTGCAAAGGGGAATATTCTTTATCTTCCAACTATTTCAGATCCAATAGCTCTTTGTCCCTTTAATTCAACTGATTCTGCATCGAGTGATGTTTCAAATCAAATATACAGAGGACTTTTAAAGCCAGATTTTAGCTTAAAGTTTGTTCCTGATCTTGCGGCATCTATGCCCACATTTTCTAAGGATAATTTAAAAGTTACATTTAAGTTAAAAACAAACTTAAAGTGGCAAGATGGTCAGCCTCTTACAGCAGAGGATGTTAAGTTTTCCTATGATTTTATTATGCATCCCGATTCAGCTGCACCAAGAGCAGGGGATGTAATAGATATGTTAAAAAGTGTTGCTGTTAAGGATAAGTATACTGTTGAATTTACTTTAAATAAAGCAAAGGAACTTAGTCAGGTTTTATCATTCTTTACAAGCAGATATATAGTTCCAAAGCACCTTTGGGAGAAGATATCTCCAAAAGATAATATGACTGAAAAAAATCCATATAATAAAAAGCCTGTTGGATGTGGTCCATATAAATTTGTTGAATGGCTTCCAAATGAAAGAGTAGTTCTTGAAAGAAATCCATATTATGAAGATAAAAAGCCTAACATAGAAAAAATAGTATTAAAAAATGTTGGGAGTACAGCGAACATGATGATTCAGCTTCAAACTCAGGAGGGAGATGCAGCAGGTATTCCTCCGACAGATGTTCAGAATATGAGAGCTCAAAAGCATCTTAATATTTATCAGTATGACAGATTCAGTATAGAGCTTATAACATTTAATACAAAATCAGAATTTTTTAAGGACAAGAAAGTTCGCCAGGCTATAAACTATGCAATTAACAAACAGGCAATTATAAACGGTCTTTATAAAGGGATAGGAAAACCTGCATATTCAATGTACTTCCCAGGGACTGAATATGCTAATCCTAATGTTAAAAAATATGATTATAACTTAGTACTTGCAAAGAAGCTTCTCGATGAGGCAGGCTGGAAGGTTGGAAAAGACGGGATAAGAGAAAAGAATGGCAAGAAATTTATAGTAACTCTTTGTACAAACAAAGGAAATATAATAAGGGAAAAGGCTGCTGTTATAGTGCAAAGCCAACTCAAACTTGCAGGAATAAAGGTTGAAACGAGGGTTGTTGAATGGAATACATTCATAACTAAGTATCTAAGACCTAAAAAGTTTGATCTTTACTATGGTGGATGGCTCTATTCAGACTGGGTACAGGATTTAACAGCAATTTATCATAGCGATCCATCAAAGGGTAATCTTAACTATGGAAGCTTTGCTAATAAAGAGCTTGATAAGCTGATGGAAGATGCTGTTTCAGAAACTAACCCTGCAAAGGCAAAGACTATGCATCTTAAGATTCAGGATATATTAGCAGATGAAGTTCCAAGCATATATCTTCTCTATGGAAGAGCAACACTTGGAGTAAATAAGAGAATATCCAATATTAAATATGTAAATGGTCTTGGAATTAATTACGATTATAGAGGATGGACAATAAAAGAGTAAAAAAATAACAGGTATGTAGCTTTTGCTACGTACCTGCATTTATAGGAATATTTATCCGCATATATTAGCGGGGGATTGGAGGACTAATATGTTTAAATACATAGTTAAAAGGATACTTCAGGCTATTCCTCTTCTTTTTATAATTACTTTAATAACGTTTTTAATTATAAATTTAGCACCAGGAGAACCTATCTATATGTTTATAGATCCAGAGAGTGCAAAACATGTAAATATTGAGGTTATAAAACACAAATACGGTCTTGATCAGCCCATACATATAAGATATTTTGTATGGCTTAAGGGAATTTTAAAGTTTGATTTTGGGATATCCTTTTTAGAAAAAAGACCTGTTCTTCAAATGATAAATCAAAGGCTTTTTGCTACTATAAGCCTTATGCTTGTTTCTGTGATAATATCTTTTTTAATAGCAATACCTGCGGGTATTGTATCTGCTGTAAAAAGAAATTCGGTTGGTGATTACTTATTTTCAACGCTGTCCTTTATAGGTGTATCAATTCCTTCCTTTTGGTTTGGACTTATGCTTATACTTTTGTTTAGTTTAAAACTTGGATGGCTTCCTTCAAGCGGTATGAGGGAGAATTTTGACCAGTTTGATTTTGTTGACAGGTTGAAACATATAATTCTGCCAGCTTGTGTACTTGCTTTTGGAACCATGGCATCTAAGATGAGATATATGAGAAGTTCTATGCTTGAAGTTATAAGGCAGGATTATATAAGAACCGCAAGAAGCAAAGGTTTGTCAGAAAGAATAGTTATATGGAAACATGCCTTTAGAAATGCACTCTTACCTATTATCACCCTTCTTGGCATGCTTTTACCAGGTATATTTGGAGGTGCCGTTGCGGTAGAGACTGTTTTTGGATGGCCGGGAATGGGAAGAATGATTGTACAATCTACCTTCTCGAGGGATTATCCGGTAATAATGGGAACGGAACTATTCTCATCTATTCTTGTTATAATCGGAAGCCTTATTGCAGATGTTTTGTATGCTGTTGCTGATCCGAGAATAAAATATAACTAAGGGGTGATAGTATGGCTCAGGTTAATCTTAATCTTCAAAATCAAGAGGAGGTTAATATAGCTGAAAGCTTTGAATACAGCGATACCTTTTCTAAAAAATTAAAGATATTTTGGAGAAGGTTCAGGAAACATAAATTAGCAGTTGTAGGTCTTATAATACTTATAATACTTTATACCAGTGCAATATTTGCACCATTTATTGCTCCATATGATCCTAATGGAACACCTGATGACCTTTTGTTTACAGATAAAGCACCTACTTTTAAGCCATATACTGATTTTAACATGAACGGAGAAGAGGTAGTATTTAAACCAAACTATTTTGGGAGAGATGAGCTTGGAAGGGATGTTTTTTCAAGATGTCTTTATGCAGGTAGAATATCCTTAACGGTTGGATTTGTATCTGTTGGAATATATGTGCTTATTGGAATAATATGGGGTGCTATTGCAGGATACTATGGAGGTATTGTTGATTCTATAATGATGAGAATAGTCGATGCTATTATGTCTATGCCTACAATGATGCTTTTAATTACTATACTTGCGGTTTTTAAACCAAATCTTTATAATGTTATGATAGTAATTGGACTTACGGGGTGGACAGGCGTTGCAAGATATGTAAGAGCAGAGTTCTTATCCTTAAAGAAGAGGGATTTTGTTGAAGCTGCAAGGTGTATAGGATGCTCAAATGCGAGAATTATATTTAAACATATTCTTCCTAATGCCATGGCACCGGTTATTGTTGCGGCAACTATGGGTATAGCAGGAGCTATACTTACAGAATCGACATTGAGCTTTTTTGGACTTGGAGTTCAACCTCCCACTGCTTCCTGGGGAAATATGTTAACTAATGCACAAGAACTTAATACTATGATTCAATCTCCATGGAAGGCATTTTATCCCGGATTTTTAATATTTATTACAGTATTGTCTTTTAACTTTGTTGGCGATGGACTCAGGGATGCCCTGGATCCAAAGTTAAAGCAGTGATTGGCGGGGGGGTTTTATGGAAAAATTACTTGAAATAAAGGATTTAAAAACGTATTTTTATACGGAGGACGGGGTTGTGCCTGCTGTTGATGGAGTGAGTTTTTATGTAAAGGCAGGAGAAACTTTAGGAGTAGTTGGAGAGTCAGGCTGTGGTAAGAGCGTAACTGCAACATCGGTTTTAAGGCTTATTCCAAATCCTCCCGGCAAGATAATGAAAGAAAGTCAAATAACTTTTGACGGTAAGGATATACTGAAATTAACTGAAAAGGAAATGAGAAAAATAAGGGGAAATGAAATATCTATGATATTTCAGGAACCTATGACTTCTTTAAATCCCGTTTATAAGATAGGAGATCAGATAAGCGAGGCTTTAATTCTTCATCAAAGAATGAGCAAGAAAGAGGCATGGGAGAAGTCGGTTGAAATGTTAAGACTTGTTGGAATACCTATGCCGGAGAAGATAGCTGATGAATATCCTCACTCTTTGAGTGGAGGTATGAGGCAAAGGGCAATGATTGCAATAGCTCTATCCTGTAATCCTAAGCTTTTAATTGCTGATGAGCCTACAACTGCTCTTGATGTAACTGTTCAGGCACAGATACTCGATTTGATGAATGAACTTAAAAATAAGGTTAATGCTTCGATAATGATGATAACACATAACCTCGGAGTCGTTGCTGAAACCTGTGACAGAGTTATTGTTATGTATGCAGGAAAAGTAGTTGAAGAGGGAGATGTTTATTCTATATTTGAGGATCCTAAACATCCATATACTATAGGACTTTTAAATTCTATACCTTCTGAGTATTCAAGAGGGAAAAAACTCGATTCAATTAAAGGTTCTGTTCCAAATCCTCTTAATATGCCAAAGGGATGCAGATTTTGGCCAAGGTGTAATAAGGCAATGCCAATATGCAGGGAAAAGGAACCGGATATTATAAAACTTGGGGAAGAAAGAACTGTAAGCTGTTTTCTTTATGGCATGGAAGGAGATGCTAAGTAATGGATAAGTTATTAGAAGTAAAGGGACTTAAAAAGTATTTTCCTATAAAGGGAGGATTTTTTAATACAACGGTTGCTTATCTTAAGGCTGTTGATGATGTAAGCTTTTACATAAATAAAGGAGAGGTTTTAGGAGTTGTTGGTGAGTCTGGATGCGGAAAATCTACAACAGGAAGGGCAATATTAAGGCTTCACGAGCCCAATGCTGGAGAAGTTATATTTGAAGGTGTCGATATATGCAAGCTTAAAGGAGAGGCTATGAGAAAAAAAAGAAGGGATATGCAGCTTATATTTCAAGATCCCTATTCTTCATTAAACCCGAGGAAGACCGTTGGAGATATAGTTGAGGAGCCTATACTTGTACATGAAAATATAGGGAGAAGTGAGAGAACAGAAAGGGTAAAAGAACTTTTGCAGCTTGTAGGACTAAGTCCTTATCATATAAGAAGATATCCCCATGAGTTTTCAGGTGGGCAAAGACAAAGAATAGGAATTGCAAGAGCTCTTGCCTGCAATCCCAAATTTATAGTTTGTGATGAGGCTGTGTCTGCCTTAGATGTTTCTATTCAGGCTCAGATAATAAACCTTTTTGAAGAGCTACAGGAAAAACTCAATCTTACCTATATGTTTATATCCCATGATCTTAGTGTTGTAAGGCATATATCAGATAGAATTTTCGTTATGTATCTTGGAAAAGTTGTAGAGATGGCACAGAGTGAGGAACTATTTAAAAGCCCAATACATCCATATACTCAGGCGCTTTTGTCGGCGATTCCCATTCCAAATCCTAGAAAAAAAAGTACGAGAATAATGCTTGAGGGGGATGTACCATCGCCTGTTAATACCCCAGAAGGATGCGTTTTTAGAAGCAGATGTAGATATTGTATGGATATATGCAAAAAAGAAATTCCTCAGTTTAAAAACATTGGAAATGAACACTATGTAGCCTGTCATTTGGTGGATAAGTAAAGGAAAACCCCGATATAAGCAACTGTTTATATCGGGGTTTTATGTTTTTTAATTTTTTAATACATCAATTATTATATAGTCGCTATAATTTCCATTTTTACAAACTTTTAATGTAAAAGTTTTTCCAGCATCGGAAATTTCAAACCACATATCTGCATTTGATAAATAATATATAGTTCCATCTTCTGCTGTTAATGTGTATATTGGCGGTATATTGGGATTACAAGTTAAAGGCATAACATGTAAAATACCTTTTACTGTTATTATATCTTGTTTTGATTCTTTTGCTGTTATAAGGTTATTATTATAATAATTTTGATTTTCAGCAAAAGCACCACAAGTCAAAAAACAAGATATAATGAGATATGTGCATAATACTTTTTTTAGATTTTTTACCATTATAATTCCTCCTCTGTAATATTGTTACATAAACATTTTAACATATATTAGTTTTTGTATCAATATTTGTAATATAAATTGTTGATAATTAAATAAAAATAGTATACTAATAGATTTTATGGATTTAAAATACTTTGGAATGTTATGGAACGGTTTATATAATAAATATAAAATTTATATATTTAAGTACAAATTAAGTGTAGTCAAATGTTTATTGGTGTTTAAAAGACTAAAAATAAACTTATTAGGTAAAATAGATTAGTATAATTTTATATGTTGTATTATTAATTTTGTATAAATATGGTATACTCAATAATGTATTAATTATATTTTGGAAGAATATTTTTCATTTAATTAAAGAATTGTGTAAGAGGTGGCGTTATGAATAATGATGTTCGTTGGAAACAGAGATTTTCAAATTATAAAAAAGCAGTTACTCAGCTTACAGAATTTATAGAAAAAGGGGAGCTTAATAAATTTGAAGTTCAAGGTCTTATACAGTGCTTTGAATATACTTTTGAGTTGGCGTGGAAGACTATGAAGGATTATCTTGAAATGGAAGGATTCGATGTTAAAAGTCCAAGAACAACAATACAGACTGCATTTCAAATAAATTTGATTGAAGATGGACATACTTGGATTGATGCGTTAGAAAAAAGAAATTTAATGTCACATACTTATAATGAAGAAATTGTAAAAGAAGTTGAACAGCTTATTCGTAAAAATTATTATCCTATTATAAAGGAATTATATTTGAAGCTGGAGGAATTGGAATGAGCTTTGGATTAAAGGATTCTGATATTGAATATATAAGAAATGCAATGAAAAGATTTAAAGAGATAGAGAGGGCGGTAATATTTGGTTCACGGGCTAAAGGCAATTTCAAAGCCTCATCTGACATCGATATTGCTATATACGGGGAAAAAATAAACTTTGATGTTTTGTCAAAACTCCATGCAATACTTGAAGATGAAAGTCCCATGCCATATTTTTTTGATATAATTGATTATTCCCATTTAAATCATAAAGAGTTGAAAGAGCATATAGATAGGGTTGGGAAAATAATTTACGAAAAATAAATATTTTTAGTAAAAGGTCACTCAGTTTATAAGTTGCAAACTTTTGTTTTAAATCTTTTAATATATCGTATAATAAGTAAACATAACTTAAAACTGGATAAGACTTTTACAAATAAAAAATTTATAATAAATAACCGTTTATTAGCCTGGTCCAAATAGCTTAAACTGAGGCTATAAATTTATATGTAATATTACTCTGCCTAATATACAATCTTTTATATTACTGTTGCCATTTTTATTTGTAATAAAGATGATTCAAAGACTAATTTTTATTTTCGGTTTATATAGCATATCATTTATTATTGAATTAAGGATAAAAAAGGAAATAATAATTATTAAATTTTTATTAAACACTATAATATTATGATAATTTAGTGATATTATAATGTTAGCCCATATCCAGTGGAGTGGGACTAATTTTAAGAGGTGAAAAAAATGAAAATCGGTTTTATTGGCGCTGGAAAGGTGGGAGCTGCCTTTGGACGCTATCTTACTGAAAGAGGACTTGATGTTGAAGGTTATTACAGCAAGTCTTATTTATCATGTCAAAGTGCTGCAGACTTTACAAAGACTAAAGTTTTATCTTTAGAGCAGCTGATTTTATCCTGTGATTACATATTTATTACAACTCCTGATAATGTCATATCCTCGCTTTGGGAGAGACTTAAAAATTTCAATTTAAAAGGAAAAAACATATTCCATATGAGCGGATGTTTAACCTCCGATGTTTTTTGCGATGCAAAAAAGATTGGTGTCTTTTCCTATTCCCTTCATCCCCTTTATCCCTTTACCGATAGAGAATGTTACAAATATTTAAAGGATGTTATTTTTTCTGTAGAAGGAGAAAATATAAATAACATAAAATCTTTTTTAGATTTGGCAAAGCTTAAGTATTTTTTAATAGATAAAGAAAATAAGGCAAAATATCATGCAGCGGCGGTGTTTGCTTCAAATTATATTGTATCTTTAGCTGAAATTTCCAAGGAAATGCTTTTAGAGTGCAACATGGATGAAAATTTTATAGTTGATGCTATATATCCTCTAATGATGGGAGCAGTTTTAAACATAAAAGAAAAGGGCGTAGAAAATTCTTTAACAGGGCCTATTGTTAGGGGAGATTACAGCACTATAAATCTTCATCTTGATAGCCTTGAAAAGTATAAAAATATTTATAAAAGTTTAGGGCTTATAGCACTAAATATTGAAATTGGAAAACTAAAAAAATGTAAAGATGCAGATTATAATGAAAAAATGGAAAAGCTATATGAAATAGAAAAAATGTTAAGGGGAGATAAGGAATGAAAAACACAGTTGCAACTTTTAAAGAAGCAAAGGAAAATGGGATAAAGCTTACTATGCTGACAGCCTATGATTATTCCTTTGCAAAGCTTGTTGATGATGCAGGAATTGACGGCATATTGGTTGGAGACTCCCTTGGTATGGTTGCTTTAGGCTATGAAAATACATTATTTGTTACAATAGATGATATGATTCATCATATAAAGGCGGTAAGACGCGGGGCTAAAAATGCCCTTATAGTTGGAGATATGCCTTTTCTTTCATATCATATATCAGTTGAAGATTCTATAAAAAATGCAGGAAGGCTCATTCAGGAGGGGGGATGCCATGCTGTAAAGCTTGAAGGTGGAATTGAAGTTTTAGATAAGGTTAAGGCTATAATAAGAGCTCAAATACCTGTTATGGGGCATATCGGTTTAACTCCTCAGTCTGTAAATATGCTTGGGGGTTTTAAGGTTCAGGGAAAGTCAAAGGAGCAGATAAAAAAGCTTATAGATGATGCAAAGTATCTTGAGGATGCAGGAGTATTTTCTATAGTTTTAGAGGCAGTTCCTGATGAAGTTGCTAAAATTATTACAGAGTCAATATCTATTCCCGCAATAGGTATTGGTGCTGGGAAATACTGTGATGGACAGATTCTTGTTATAAATGATATGCTCGGGCTTTTTTGCGATTTTACCCCAAAGTTTGTAAAAAGGTATAGAAATCTTGGGGAAGAGATAAAATCTGGGATTTTAGAATATATAGAAGATGTGAGAAAGGGAAAATTTCCTGAAGATGTACATTCTTTTAAGCTTAATAAAGAAGTTTTTGATGAGTTAAAAAAGCTGTATTAGGAGATAAAAATTGAATATAAAATTTAGAAATATCAAGGTTTAAAAGAGCATTTTCCAAATCAAAGTATAATTTTGCTATTTTTACTAATGGGAGATAGTTTATATTAAAACATTTGGTTAATTGTAAAGCAAAGGATGGAGGATATTATGGAAATAATAAGAAGCGTAAATGAGATGAAAAGTGTTATTAACGATATTAAAGATACTAAAAAGAGCATAGGTTTTGTGCCTACTATGGGATATCTTCATGATGGACATAAAAGCCTTATTAAAAGGGCAAGAGTAGAAAACGATGCTGTTGTTGTCAGCATATTTGTAAACCCTACTCAGTTTGGGACTGGGGAGGATTTTGAAAAGTATCCAAGGGATGAGGAGAGAGACAAAAAAGTATGCTATGATGCAGGGTGCGATATTATATTTATACCAGAGAGCAGAGATATGTATAGTGATAATTATTCAACCTATGTTGAGGTATTAAATTTAACAGAGGGGCTTTGCGGTGCTTCAAGACCAGGGCATTTTAGAGGCGTTACAACGGTTGTTACAAAGCTTTTTAACATAGTAAAGCCTGACAGAGCATACTTTGGGGAAAAGGATGCCCAGCAACTTATTGTTATAAAAAGAATGGTTAAAGATTTGAATATGGATGTTGAAGTTGTAGGATGTCCAATAGTCAGGGAAAAGGATGGTCTTGCACTAAGCTCAAGGAATACATATCTTAGCGAGGATGAAAGATTACAGGCTCTATGTCTTTATAAATCCCTAAATCTTGCAAAGGATATGATAGATAAGGGGGAGAGGAATGTAAAAATAATTAAGGATGAGATGATAAAACTTATAAATACTGCAAAGGATGCAAATATTGATTATATTGAATTTGTTGATACTTTAAATTTAAAGCCAATTGATAAGATTAAAGGTGAAGTTTTAATAGCTCTTGCAGTTAAGATAGGAAAAACAAGGCTTATAGATAATATGAGGGTAAAATGTGAGGATTAGAATTTGTTTATTATCAATAATAAAGTACAAAACTATGAGCAGTTTTGTTAAAACATAAGTAATTTAAAGATAGAAGATAAAAGGTAATTATGTAAAGCTATTAGGATTAAAAGATCAAAAGGAGGATATTATGCTATTAAATATGCTAAAATCAAAGATACACAGGGCAACGGTTACAGAGGCAAACCTTAACTATGTTGGAAGCATTACAATAGATGAGGATTTGATGGATGCAGTAGATCTTTTAGAAAATGAGAGAGTTCAGATTGTAAATATAAACAACGGGAAAAGGTTTGATACCTATGTTATAAAGGGAGAAAGGGGGAAAGGAGATATATGCCTTAACGGTGCAGCAGCAAGGCTTGTGCATCCGGGAGATAAAATAATAATAATGGCCTACTGCTTTGTTGATTATAGCGAGGCAAAGAGCATAAAGCCTAAAGTTGTACTCGTAGATGATAATAATAAGGTAGAACGGCTTATACAGGAAAAAGAGGGAATGG
>JAOADY010000143.1 GCA_026417075.1 Caloramator sp. | reverse complement strand
AATACATAGCATATTTGTAGTTTATAAAATGCATAATTTTTGAGATATCTGCCCCGTTAGCATCTATAATAAAGTGGGCATGAGTATCCATAACGCAATAGGAATAAACTCTAAATTCAAACTGCTCCTGAGCTTTTTTCACAAAATCTAAATATTTTACCTTGTCTTTTTCATCCATATAAAGATTTACCTCGGATATACTTTTTACCATGATGTGATAAATTGAATCGAAGGATTTTTCACGTGCCAATCTTGGCATAATAATACACCTCCAGATTTGGTTGTATTTTTAGTATTATTTTGCCAAGTTAGAGGTGATTTTATTCATAAAATTATTTTGGTTTAACAATAAATAAGTAACCGTCCCGTGAAACCGTGAAACGTGAAACGTGAACACCATGAACATGAACTACCAAGAAAGAAGGGACAGGCATTTTTATAAAATACCAGTCCCAATAATTGACAAAGAGTTTATTTTTATAGCTTAAATTTTGATACATATTCAAGAAGTTCTTCGGAAATTGCATTAAGGTTTTCTATAGATTCTGCAACTTCTTGAGTAGAAGCGGATATTTGTTCGCTTGATGCTGAAATTTCTTCGGTAGATGCTGTAGACTCTTCTATTATAGCAGATACGTTTTCAGTTTTTGATAATACAGAATCTTTAACATTAACTGTTAAGTTAACAGAATTATATACTTCTTCTATTGATGGTGTTATTGCTTCAACGGAATTAAGTATATCTTCAAAAGACTTAACGGTATGATCTACTGTTTCAATTTGAGAATTAAGACGTAAGTCAACTTCACGTGCAGTATCAGTTACTTCTGTTGCATCTTTATCTATAGAGAGGACTAAATTTTTTATGTCATCTGCAAATTGTCTTGACTCTTCTGCAAGTTTTCTAACTTCCTCAGCTACAACAGCAAAACCTCGTCCACTTTCACCTGCACGAGCAGCTTCTATCGCTGCATTAAGTGCCAATAAGTTTGTTTGTTCTGCAATCGTTGTTATTGCATCAGTTATACTACCTACTTTGGAAATTGAATTTGAAAGATTTTGTATTTTATCATTTACCATATTAAATGACTTTTTAATATTTTCTATTGAATCCAATAATAGATTTAATTCTTCTTTACCTACATTAACTTTTTGCTTAGTATCTTCTGCTGAATCCTTAACAGTTTTTAATTTTGTATATATGTTGTCCATATTTTGTGCGAGATTTTGCATTAAATCTACAACATCGCTAATTTCTTCAGCTTGAGTTTGAGCACCTTTGGCTATTTCAGTGATTGTTGCTGCTACTTGCTGAGAACCTGCTGCCATTTCTCTTGATGTTTCTAAAAGAGAATTGGAAGCATTCCCTATTTTTTCAGATTTTGTTTTGATATGATTTACTATTTCTTTTAAAACCTTTTGTAATATATCAAGAGCCTTTGATATATTTCCAAACTCATCGGTTTTTCTTAGCAAATTACTTTTAAGGTTTACGGATAAGTCGCCCTCTGACATTAAAGATAAATGGCTATTGATATCGCTAAGAGTTAAAACTGCACTTTTAGAGAATATATAAAGTACAGATGCAACTAAAATAAAAGATAATAGGCCGATTGAAAGAAGTACTCTTAGTGTTTTAGAAACTGAAGCGTAAACTGGTTCCATAGAAAGACCTACATTGATTGCACCAATAAGGTTTCCATCTATGTATACGGGTGTTAAAACATCAAATACGGTTATTTTTTTTATATCATAATAATATTCATCTGCAAACTCTTTACCTTCAAGAACGGCTTGTTTACTTCCTTCATCAGTTAGCTGAATTCCTATTCTGCTTTTATCAGTATGTGCTACAATTTTTAAGTTTTTATCTATGAATAAGGCATAAACTATATCAGGATCATTAGAAAGTTTATCTAAAATGCTTTGATAGCTTGTCTTATTGTAAAGTTCTTGAACTTTATTTGCATTTATTCCTACTTGAATCATTCCGCCTTTTGGATTATGTACACAACCATATTTATAGTAATCGTTTCCCTTTGCGCTTTTTCTTATCTTTTCCATTAGATCGTTTTTTGAGCCGGATATAACAGGATAAGAAGCATCCTTTGAACTAAAAACATATCCTATACTGGATTGAAGATTTGAATATATTATTTTACCTGAATTGTCAGTAAAGTTTATTTCATCTACTCCTATTGTATTTGCAATATTTTTTAACACATCATTGTTGATTGAAGGTTGATTCATAACGACTCTTGCAGTAAGCTTTATTTTATCTTCAATTTGTTCATTTAAAACTTTATATGCGTTTGAGCTTTGTTCAATGCTTTTTGCTATTTGCCTTGTTATTAATAGACCGTTTTCTTTTACATTTTGAATAGTAGAAACCTTTGCCATATAGCATGAAAATGCTGTAAATAATGAAAAGGATAGAAATAAAATAAAAAGTGGTAAAACTGTGAGCTTGAATTTAACTGAGTTTAAATTAAACTTTTTTTTCACGTTAAAACCTCCCATTAATGCTAGAAATGTAGCGAAAAATATTTATATTAATAAATATTATTTTAAAATATTAAGAAAGAAAAATATAAAAATTAGTTTAATTTAATTAAATTTTTAATATAAAACTAGACATATATTCATAATTTTATATTAATATTATTTATTTATCAAGATAAAATTTCAACTATTTACTTTTATGGTATTTGTATTGTTGAAAAATAAAAATCCAGTATATATAGTAAAAATTTTACAATATCTTCTTTTATTTTTTATATCGTTTTTTGAAATTATGGATTAGATGGTTTTAAATTAAAATTATTTTGTTGTTTTTGGTCGATGATGAATATTCCACTTATCAATATAAAATTTTTAAACCTACAAAAATAGTTTTAAAATATTTTTGGTATGTATAATGGGAAAGTTCTAAAATTATAGAAGAGCCAAATATATAAAAATGCCTTTAAGAAATTTTATTGTTTTATTTTTAATGATTGTGAAATTTATTTCCTATTATTAAATAGAAAAATTTACAAAAGGAGAAAGGTATATATGTATAAAATAATGATTATTTAAGATGATATTACAATAACAAAAACTTTAAAAGAGTATTTAAAAAAAATTATAGCAATGGAATAAATAATAACCTTAATATAGTGCCATAGATTTAGTCATGAAGCTTTATAAAAAATAAAGAGGCAGGAGAGAAACTAAAGGAAATATTTAAGGATTATAAAAAAGCCTCAGCAGTGTAGTATGCTGAGGGCTTTTAAAGGTTATAAAATCTTATTTTAAAGTTAAGAATAAAAAATTGATTGTGAATCAGGGTCAGGAATAAATCCGGGTTCTAATTCTTTTTTGCTATTTTCTAAAAGCTTTGAGTTGAATTTTGCAATATCATCCATTGCTTCAATGTCCGATACTTTTCTTATTTCAATTTGTTTCAAATATACTAACTATAGCTTTATAATAAGCACTAGGGATATTAGGCATAGAGAAGGTTAACATCAGAAAGTGAGTGTGAATTTGAACTGTTTTCATTATTTTTATTTTGAATTTTATTTTTTGTATCTTTAATAGAATTGCTGTTTTCGATTTTTTTTTGCTGTTTAATGATGCAATGGCTACTGCACCTATAACTATTAATGCACCTGCTGCAGCAATGGCTTTTATAATGGATTTACTCAATCCATACATCAAACTAACCTTCAAAAAACCAAAATTAACCATATATTTTAATATTAGAATATAATATTATTGATTACAAAAATATTTAAATATTATTTTGTATATAATCTCAAGAAAGGTTACTTATTATTCAACACTATTTTTCAAATTTTAAAATTATATATGTTTACTAAGACTGGGAGAAAATAAGTAACCGTCCCACATGTGCACATGTTAAATTAACAAAACTAATGATATAATTAAACTACATACACAAAGGAACTTCTTATGCTTTTTTTAGGGGGTATGTGCAATGCATAAAATCATGATCATTGAGGATGATATGACAATTGCAAAGACTATAAAAGAGCATTTATCTAAATGGAATTATGATGTTGTTTATGTTACTGATTTTAAAAATATTATAGAACAGGTAATTGTTTTTGAGCCTCAGCTTATATTGCTTGATGTGATGCTTCCATTTTTTAATGGATTTTATTTGTGTGGAGAAATACGAAAGGTATCAAAGGTTCCAATTATATTTATATCTTCTGCTGGGGATAATATGAACATTGTTATGGCTATGAATATGGGCGGAGATGATTTTATTGTAAAACCTTTTGATTTGAATGTTCTGACTGCAAAGATTGGTGCTCTGATAAGAAGGACATACTCATTTAATGGTAAGGTAAATATAATTGAACATAAAGGGGCTATATTGAACTTTAATGATACAACTTTAACTTATAAAAATCAAAAAATTATACTCACAAAGAATGAATACAAAATTTTGCAGCTGCTTATGGGAAATATATCAAGAACAGTTTCCCGTGAGGAAATAATGCAGCATTTGTGGGATAATGATGAATTTATTGATGATAATACTCTAACAGTTAATATAACTCGACTTAGAAGAAAACTTGAAGAATATGGACTTGAAAACTTTATAATAACAAAAAAGGGAATTGGGTATATGGTGGAATGATATGAAAGAGTTTATAAGTATATTAAAATCATTTTTTGTACGAAATATTATAAATATTATTTCGGCTTTTATTATCTTTGGTATTTTTTTGATCATATTTTTACTATACTCTCTTCCCTTAGAACCTCTTCTATATGCTTTGCTGTTAATATTTACTTTTATTTTTATTATTACTTCTCTCAGCTTTATAAAATTTTATAAAAAACATATGTTGCTTGAAAAGCTTACGAAAAGCATAGTAGTTTCGGATTTCATGCTTCCATACTCAAAGGATCTTATTGAAAAGGACTATCAGGAATTAATTAAAATTATAGAAAAAAATCGTATAGATGTTATAAATGAAAAGGACAGGGCTTTTGCTGATATGCTTGAATATTATACTATCTGGGTTCATCAGATTAAAACTCCTATAGCTGCCATGAAACTGATTCTTCAAGCTGAAAATACATATATAAACGGTGAACTTTTAGATCAGCTTTTTAAAGTTGAACAATATGTTGATATGGTACTTCAATATTTGCGTATGGAGAACATGAGCTCAGATTTAATGTTTAAAAGATGTTCTCTTGATGAGATAATAAAACAGGCAGTACGAAAATATTCAAAATCCTTTATTCGAAAAAAAATAAAGCTGAATTATGAAAGTTTAAATTGTAACGTTCTTACGGATGAAAAATGGCTCACTTTTGTTATAGAACAGATATTATCAAATGCTTTGAAATATACAAATGAAGGGGAAATATCAATTTATATGGATAAAAACCTTCCTTGCACATTAGTTATAGAAGATACAGGGATAGGTATAGAACAGGAGGATTTACCAAGGGTATTTGAAAAAGGCTTTACAGGATATAACGGGAGAATAAATAAATTTTCAACGGGTATAGGATTATATCTTTGCAAACAGATTTTAAGTAAAATGTCCCATACTATTAAAATTGAATCAACAGTTGGTAAGGGTACTAAAGTAAAAATTGGCCTTGATACATCTAATGTGGTTATGGAGTAATTTAAACCTTACAAAAATGTAAGCTTAGGAGAGAAAATGTAAGCCTTATACAGGGAATTACATTTTCTTTTTTGTTACAATTTATATAAAAACAGAAGGGAGGATAAATATATGCCAATATTAGAAGTTAAAAATATAAAAAAAGTGTATACCTCAAGATTTGGAGGAAACACTGTTCAAGCTCTTTCAAATGTGTCATTTTCAATAGAAAAGGGAGAATATGTTGCTATTATGGGCGAGTCAGGATCGGGTAAAACAACGCTCTTAAATATTATTGCAGCCCTCGATAAACCAACAAGCGGAGATGTTTTATTAAACGGTGAAAGCATAGTATCGATTAAAGAAAGGGATATATCAGCTTTTAGACGTGATAATTTAGGGTTTGTATTTCAGGATTTTAATTTGCTTGATACTTTTTCTGTACAGGATAATATCTTTTTACCCCTTGTATTGGCAGGGAAAACATATGAGGAAATGAATGAAAGGCTTAAAATAATTGTTAAAAAACTTGGGATAAGCGATATACTAAACAAATATCCCTATGAGATTTCAGGAGGTCAAAGGCAGAGGACAGCAATTGCCCGTGCACTTATAACAAAACCTCAGATTATTCTTGCTGATGAACCAACTGGTGCTCTTGATTCCCGTTCTTCCGATGGACTTTTAAAACTGTTTGAAGAAATAAATAATGATGGACAAACGATTCTTATGGTTACACATAGTATAAAAGCTGCAAGTAAAGCTAAAAGGGTTATGTTTATTAAGGATGGAGAGATATTTCACCAGATTTATAAAGCTTCAATGACAGATGAAAAAATGTATCAGAAGATCTCAGATACATTAACAATGATTGTTACAGGCGGTGAAAGAAATGAGTAGATTTTTTTATTCTAAGATAGCGGTAAACAATATACAAAAAAATAGCAAAACATATATTCCCTATATATTAGCCTGTATATGTACAATAGTAATGTTTTATAATATGAGCTTTTTAGCAGCAGCAAAAAATATAGGAAATTTAAGCAATAGCAGCAGTTTAAGACAGGTTCTGATTTTTGGAGAAAAAGTAATTGCTATATTTTCAATTATATTTTTATTTTATAATAATAGATTTTTAGTTAAAAGGCGAAAAAAGGAGTTTGGACTTTTTAATATACTTGGAATGGAAAAAAAGCATATTGCAATAGTTATGCTTCTTGAAATGATTATAATTATGATTATAAGTATTACTGCAGGGGTTTTAATTGGTATAATTCTAAGTAAGCTTATTATTTTATTACTTTTTAAAATAATTACTTTTAAAGTTGTTTTTGGATTTGAAATACCAATAAAATCTGTTATTCATACGGTAATTTTATTTAGTGGAATTTTTGGTATAAACCTTTGCTATAACATTTTTCAGGTTCATTTATCTAATCCTATTGAACTTTTAAAGGGAACAAATGCAGGTGAAAAGGAACCAAAGACGAAATGGATTATAGCAGTAATTGGTGTTATTTGTCTTGGAAGAGGATATTATATTTCTTTAACTACAAAATATCCTCTTGCAGCAGTGGGTGGCTTTTTTACAGCAGTTATTTTAGTTATAATAGGAACATACTGTTTATTTATTGCAGGCAGTATTGCAATTTTAAAAATGCTTCGCAAAAATAAAAAATATTACTATAAGTTAAACCACTTTGTTTCAATTTCAAGTATGATTTATCGTATGAAGCAGAATGCTGCTGGACTTTCAAATATATGTATCTTATCAACAATGGTTATTGTTATGCTTTCAACTACAATTTCAATGTATGCAGGAATTGAAGATGTTTTGAGAAACAGATACCCAAGAAATATATCAGTTAATGCTTATAATGTTTCAGAAAATCAGATAAAAAAGCTTAATGATGTTATAGAAAAACAAACGTCAATTCTTGATACTACTCCCATGAATACTGTTAGCTATCGCTATATGTATTTTATTACAACACAAAATAGAGAAAGCTTTACCATCAAAGAAATAAATAACTATATACCATCCGATGCGGCTGAACTCGTATTTATTACAATCGATGATTACAATAGAATGTCAAATAAGTCAGAATCGCTTTTAAAAGGAGAAACGCTTTTATATACATTAAATGGCAATATAGATGGAGATGAAATAAATCTAAATGGGTTTAAATTCCATATTAAAAAACGATTACCTTCTCTTTATAAAGAGGGCAGACTAACTTCAATTATGGCTAACAGTTATTTTTTAGTTGTTGATGATATGGATACAATAAAAGAAGTTCAAAATGCCCTTAAAGGTGACAACGGCAATATAGAATATGTTTCTTATTATTATAGTTTTGATGTAAATGCTAAAAGAGATATTCAAATAAAACTCACCCAAGCTTTAAAAAAAGAATTAATAAGAATTTCTCCTAAGATTGATATTGAAGGTTCAGAAAGTTCAAGAAAAGATTTTTTTGAGTTATATGGAGGTTTGTTTTTTCTTGGCATATTCTTAGGAATATTGTTTATTATGGCTATGGTTCTTGCTATGTATTATAAACAGATTTTAGAAGGGTATGACGATAAAGAACGTTATAGCATTATGAAAAAAATTGGCATGAGCTGTGAAAAAATCAGGCAGATTATTAAAAGCCAGGTATTAACAGTATTTTTTATGCCTCTTATTGTAGCTGTAATTCATCTTATATTTGCATTTAATATACTGACTAAATTCCTTTCAATGCTTAATTTTACAAATGTAAGACTATTTGTTATATGTACAATAATAACTGTTTGTGCTTTTTCTGTAATTTATACAGTTGTATATGTATTGACCGCAAAAACTTATTATAAGATTATAAGAGAGTAAAATATCTTAGAATTTATAGATAATAATATTGTTTTAATTAGATAGAGACTGTTTTATTTTTATAGCTATGGTATAAATAAGAAACTGTCCTATTGATCCCACAAAGCCCATAGATTAAGTTATGTAGCTTTGTAACGAATGCAAAAAAGGCAAGAGATAGACTAAAGGAAATATTTGAATATTATAGGAAGTGATTTAAAAGCCCTCAGCAACATAGAACGCTGAGGGCTTTTATAAGAATTAAAAAATTTGATTTATGATGAAGGTTTTTTACTATATCCTTGCAGCCTTTGATTTTATTGCAGCTTCTTTAACATACTGTGCGACCTTTTTTTGAACTTCAAGGTTAAAGGCCTTTGGAATAATATAATCTTCACAAAGTTCCTCATCTTTTATTGATTCTGCAATTGCCATTGCTGCAGCGATTTTCATCTCCTCATTTATAACACTTGCCCTGACATCAAGTGCTCCTCTGAATATTCCAGGGAATGCAAGAACGTTGTTAATCTGGTTTGGAAAATCAGATCTTCCTGTTCCAACAATCCTTGCTCCAGCCTTTTTAGCATCCTCAGGGAATATTTCAGGGGTTGGGTTTGCCATTGCAAATATTATGCTATCCTTATTCATAGTCTTAACCATATCCTGTGTTAATGCCCTTGCTGCAGAAACACCTATAAACACATCGCAACCCTTTATTACATCGCAAAGTGTTCCCTTTATATTTTCAGGGTTTGTAATATTTGAAAGCTCAATCTTTGATGAGTCCATATTCTCACGGCCTTTGTATATAGCACCCTTTCTGTCGCAAAGGATTATATTTTTAACACCTGAGGATAAAAGAAGCTTTGCAATTGCAACTCCAGCTGCACCTGCACCGTTTATAACTATCTTTAAATCCTCCATTTTCTTTTTAACTATCTTTAATGCATTAATAAGCCCTGCAAGAACAACAACGGCAGTTCCATGCTGGTCATCGTGGAAAACTGGAATATCTAGTCTTTCTTTAAGCCTTTTTTCAATTTCAAAGCATCTTGGTGCGGATATGTCCTCAAGGTTTATTCCTCCAAAGGAGGGTGAAATTCTAACTATTGTTTCAACAATTTCATCAACATCTTTAGAATTAATAACTATTGGAAAAGCATCAACATCTCCAAAGTTTTTGAATAAAACAGCTTTGCCCTCCATAACAGGAAGGGAGGATAATGTCCCAATATCTCCAAGACCTAAAACTGCAGTTCCATCAGAGACAACTGCGATCGTGTTCCATCTTCTTGTATATATGTAGGACTTTGATGGGTCTTTTTGAATTTCAAGGCAGGGTTGTGCAACCCCTGGAGTATAGGCTAAACTTAAATCCATTGAATTTTTAACTTCGACCCTAGATACAACTTCGATTTTCCCTTTTTTCTCCTCATGAAATTTTAAAGATTCTTCATAAATTGTCATAAATAATCCTCCTTTTTATTCTTCAAAGGGGAAGGAATATTGTGTAAGATTAAGTTCCTTTTTAAGTGTTAACATATCCCTTTGAAGTGCTTCGTTTACAGGTACACCCTTATCCTTTCTATAAAGCCATGCTTCATATTCCTTTTCTCCTGCAGTATATATTCTGTCATGACCTGGAGCTTTTTTGGAATTTCTAAGCTGCCTTAGTATTTCTCCAGTAGTCTTTTTAAAGTTTTCAAGCTCAGTAAATTCGCTTATATTAATTGCTATAAAGAAATGTCCAAGATGATAGGGCATAGGTTTATTGTTTTCATCAAAGCCTAAAAGCCCCTTAAGGAATGAACCTCCTTGAAGAGCAGCGGATAATATTTCAACAACAGTTGCATAGCCATATCCCTTATATCCTGCAGTTTCCTCTCCAATACCTCCAAGGGGAGTTAAGGCTGCAGTTCCTTTAACAAGGTCTTTTAAAATTTGATGGGTGTCAGTTCTTGCATTTCCATTTTCATCTATAACCCAGCCTTTAGGTATTTCCTTTCCTTCTCTATCGTATACCTCTATTTTACCCCTTTGTGTAATAGATGTTGCACAGTCAAGAACAAAGGGGAATTCTTCATCTGTTGGCATACCGAAGGTTAAAGGATTAGTACCAAGCATATTTTCAACTCCAAAGGTTGGAGCAATGGAAGGCCTTGCGTTAGTTCCTGTAATACCAATCATGCCTTCTTTAACAGCCATAAGAGAATAGTATCCTGCAATTCCATAGTGGGTAGAATTTCTAACAGCAACCATACCCATTCCGTACTTTTTAGCCTTGTCTATGGCAAGCTGCATGGCTTTTTTGCCAATAACATGCCCCATTCCGTCATGACCGTCAACAACAGCTGTTGTAAGACCTTCTCTTACAATTTCAAAGTTAGTTATAGGATTTTGAATTCCAAGTTTTATTCTATCATAATATATAGGTTTTAATCTACCTATTCCGTGGGAATCTATACCTCTTTTATCGGAGGTTATAAGAACATTAGCACATATTTTTGCATCCTCCAAAGGAACCCCGACTCCAACAAACACATCCACCATGAACTTTTCCATAGTTTCAAAGTCAATCCAATAAATTTTTTCAGACATATGAACCCTCCTAAATATTGATATTTTATTAACATAAATATGAAAAAAAAGCACACAAAACAAAGGCTTAATGCCTTGCTTTGTGGCTCTCAATTCTCGCCAAGTTTTTACACTTTTATGATATCATTTAAAATAAATTAAATCAATAATTTTGTCAAAATATTTTGTATTTATATTTTAAAATGAGACTAAAATTTTATTATCTTATTTAAAGTGATATAATTTAATAGGGTAATAATAAAAACTTTGGGGGAATTTATATGAAATACTCAAAAGAATTTAGTGTATACTACAGCGAGATAGATAAATTTAATAAAGCAAAAACTCTTTCAATATTAAATTATCTTGAAGAAACAGCGATGAGCCACTCTTTAAGCGTTGGATTAGGCTTTGAAAAATTGTATGAAAAGGGCTTTGCTTGGATTCTAACAGCATGGCATGTAGAGATAGAGAAAGCTCCTGTATTTAATGAAAAAATTACTGTTGAAACTTGGCCTGTTTGCTTTGATAAATATTTTGCATACAGACATTTTAAAATTGTTGATGAAAAGGGAAATGTAATAGTAAGGGCAGCATCTAAATGGATACTTTTAGATGTTAATAAAAGAAGAGCAGTTAAAATAATAGAAGATATTAAAAACTGCTATGGTATTGATAAAGAAAATGCTACAAAAGAATCCTTTATGGATTTAAAAAAAATAGAAGTTTTGGGTGATAAAAAACAGTTCGATATAAGAAGAAGCGATATAGATACGAATAATCATGTTAACAATAAAAAATATGTTGAATGGGCAATAGAGACTGTACCTTATGATGTTTATGAGAATTACTATCTTTCTTCCTTTGATGTTTTATACAAAAAGGAGGTAGAGTACGGAGGAACTGTATCATCATACTGCAGTGAATCTTTCAGGGATGAAAACAGTGCTGAATATTATCATGCAATAAAATCAGAGGATGATTTAGAACTTGCCCTAATTTGTACATGCTGGACAAAGAGGAATTAAAACATAAAAGGGAAAAAAGAATTTAAAAAATAGTATAAAAATCCTAAAAACAAAAGCAAAATAAACAGCTTAAAAACGAATTTTACTGTTTTAAATATTATTTGAAGAACTATTATAAATATAAAAAGGCATATTAAAAAATTAATCAAAGCGATCACTCCGAAAAGTATTTTATATTATTATATTATGTTGATGACAAAAAAGGAACAAATAGTATATGGAGAAAAGCTACATAGCATATAGGCTGAGCAGCTTTTTAATAACCTTTTGTTATATCAACAACATTTTTTAAAGGCTCACCATTAATATACCGTTTAAGGTTTTCATAGGTTATACTGAATCTTCTTTCGTTTCTCATCTCTGAAATCCAAGAATTATGAGGGGTTATTATTACATTATCAAGATCCCAAAGAGGACTGTCAATTGAAAGAGGCTCATTTTCAAAAACATCGAGGGCAGCACCTGATATTATTCCTTCCTTTAGAGCATATATAAGGTCAGACTCCTTTATAATATTACCCCTTGATATATTTATTAAAAAGCTGCTTCTTTTAAAGAGCTTCAATCTTTCCTTATCGATTAGGTGATAGGTTTTATCAGTAGAAGGAATTGATAAAACAATGACGTCGGCTGTATTTAAAACATCATTTAGTTTTTCCAAAGGATAACATTCATCAAAATACTCAACATTTCTTCCAGAGGTGTTTATTCCAATTATTTTAACTCCAAAGCCTGAAAAACGTTTTGCAGCTTCAAGTGCTATGCTTCCAGTCCCTATAAATAATATGGTTTTGCTATAAAGCTCAAGTAAGGAAGTATCGAGTTTATATATTTTGTTTTCTTGATTTTTATAAAATTTTCTGCTGTTTTTGTAAAGCTCGAGAGTCTTTAAAACTATCCACTCGCCAATAGGTATAGAATATCCTGATTTGTTGTTTGTAACTGTAATTCCTCTTTTTAGTACAATATCCTTTGGAACCTGATCTATACCTATACTTGAAAGCTGAATCCATTTTAAATTATATAGTTTAGATATATCAAGTCTACTAAAGGGATTATAGCATATTAGGATATCGATATCTTCAATATCAGGGGTATTTTCTATTGTTCCTTCATATTTATAGATAATTTCGTATCCAAGCTGTTTTACTTTAGTCATTTTTTCAGTTCCATAGTCGTAGGTAAAAAGAACTTTCATAATATCACCTGTCATTTCTTTTATATTTATTATATATTTTTATAAAATTCTTTAAAAGATATAATAATTACATTTTTACCTCTTTTCAACCTCTTATTAACAGTATCAAATATTTTATTAATGATATAAAAGTATAGAAGTAGGTGAAACTATGATGGTTAATGGCAATCTATTAGTCGCCTATTCTATACGACTACTGCTTTTACTTCTATGAAAACTAAAGAGATAATATAATATATATAGATTAATTTTTTATGATTTGGAAAATAATAGATATTATTTTAAAATAGGTTATTGATATATTGTATTTTAGATAAATAGTAAAGTATAATAGAAAAAAGAATAAAATATTCTCCGAATTATAATTCCTAAGGCTTTTGCTATGGGTTATAATCGATGGGTATTGTTGGAAACGGCAGTGCCTTCCGTGTTTGAAAAGGGGAATTAGAGGTTCTCCTTTTACATATATGTGAAAGGGGTTTTTTTATGAATAAATATAGTCTAAATTTTTAAACTATTCTTGTGTATTTATTTTAACTTTTCTTGTTAAGTATATAAAAGGCTTTTATATATTTATAAATCATAGCATCAGTTTCAAATCTTATTAAATTCATATTTCCCATTGTTTTAAAATTACTGTTATAGATTTAATTGAGGAAATTGCACAATTCGAATTTTAGTAAATCCTCGATTGTGTATAATTTTATACAATTTTAGACGCACTTAAATAAGCTATCCCAATTACCTGTGGATAAC
>JAOADY010000135.1 GCA_026417075.1 Caloramator sp. | reverse complement strand
TATAAAATAGTAGTTTGAAATAATGATGCTTGCATTCTAAATGAATCGGTTAAGTACAAAATTGCAAAAGCTAAACAAATCTAGTAAATCTAGGGACAGTTACTTATTGTATATATTTCGTATACAATTAGGACAGATCTTTATAAAAGAAGTTTAAGGGGTATAAAAGAGCAATTTCAAATAATGTAATGATATTTGTTTTGTTAAACACAATCAGTTAAGTAAAAAAGAGTAGAAAATAAGTAATTGTTCTTTACCTTAAATTTTTAAAGTTAAATATATTAAACAAGTAACTGTCTCCCGAAAACGAAAACTCTGCTATTTAAAATCAGATCTTTTAACTTGTGTATTTTTATAAATTGGTTTAAGATGTTATTGGGGTGGTGTTAAATGAATGTTAAACATAAGTTAAGGGAATATTATCCTGCCTTTACTCATAGAAACTTCAAATTGTTTTGGATTGGACAAGTAATTTCCCTTATTGGCAGCTGGATGCAAAATGCTGCTCTAAACTGGCTCGTTTATTCAATAACTAACGACAGATTCCTTCTTGGACTTATGAGTGCAGTTCAATTTACTCCTCTGTTTTTGTTTTCTCTTTATGCAGGTCTTGTTATTGAAAAGTATCCAAAAAGAAAAATAATAATAGCAACCCAGACTTTTCAGCTTATAGCTGCTTTTTTATTGTTTTTTATGGTTTTCTTTAATAAAACTAACTATATTTTAATACTGTTTATTTTGTTCTGCATTGGAACAGTTCAGACTTTTGATAATCCAGCAAGACAAGCCTTTGTTGTTGAGATGGTTGAAGGAAGAGCCCATTTATTAAATGCAATAGCTCTTAATTCTGCAGCCTTTAATGGTGCAAGACTTATAGGACCTGCTGTTGCAGGAAGGGTGATGGCTGATCTTGGAGTTAGATGGTGTTTCTTTTTAAACGCTGTAAGTTTTATTGCAGTTATAATAGGTCTTTTTATGATGAAGATAGAGGATAAAGCTTCAAAAAAGGATATAATAAATCCAAAGAAAGAGATAATAGAAGGGTTAAAGTATATAGGAAAAACTCCAAGACTTTTATATACTATAATATCTACGGCTATAATACCTACCTTTTGCATAAATTTTAATATACTTGTACCACCTTATACAAAGGATGTTCTTCATCTAAGCGAAAGAGCCTTTGGGATGCTTTTGTCAAGCCTTGGTCTTGGTGCTTTAATAAGTGCTCTTACTGTTGCGGCAAAGGGGAAAAAAGAAAGAGCTTTTTTATATCAGATAATAGGCTCCTTTGGACTTTCCTTGGCTTTAATTATAACAGGACTAATAACTAACTATCATTATGCACTTTTATCCTTAGCTGCCTGCGGATTTTTTATGATTATGTTTACTACTACATCAAACAGCGTTCTTCAATACTATTCCCCAGATGAAATGAGGGGGAGGATAATGAGTGTGTATTCTCTTGTATTTGGAGGACTTGTACCTGTTGGGAGTTTATATGCAGGAACTGTTTCAAAATTTTTAGGAACAAACAATGCTTTTATAATAAGTGGAGCAATTGGTTTTATGGGATTTTTGTTGCTTTTTTCAAGAAGGAGAGAATTGAATGATAGAAAATTATGTAAAAATACCTAATCTTCCTAAAAATGATATAAGTCTTGCTGTTGTTGATGGTAGAATAAGTATCGATATAGAGAGAAAACTTTATGATATGAATATAAGGCTTATAAAAACAAAAAAAATAAAAAGTCTTTATGATGCAATATCCTATCATCCTGATATAATGCTTCACCATATTGGAGAAAGAGATATAGTTGTAGCTCCTGATATAGATAATTCAATTATTTATCAACTTGAAGAAGAAGGATTTAATATAATCCTTGGAAAAAAGAAACTATCGGGAAAGTATCCCTTCGATATTGCGTATAATGCAGCGAGAATAGGAAATTTCCTATTTTGTAATATAAAATATACCGATGAAGTTCTCCTTGAAGAAGCTAAAAAAAGAAATCTTAAAATAGTGGATATAAAACAGGGTTATGCAAAATGCTCTTTATGCATTATAGATTGTAATGAAGTTATTACCTTCGATAGAGGAATTAAGGAAAAATTAGATAAATATAATATTGATAACCTTATTATCACTCCAGGACATATAGAATTATTTAATTTTAGTTATGGGTTTATTGGCGGTGCTTCGGGAAAA
>JAOADY010000079.1 GCA_026417075.1 Caloramator sp. | reverse complement strand
AATGAAATTTTAAATTCCGTAGATGATGTTTCTAAAAAAATGCAGGATGCCTCAAGTATATCCCAACAGATTTATGCAGCATCTCAGGAAATGGTAAAATCCATTGAAAATATAAATGCTATAATAGAACAATCCTCTCATAATATTGAAAATATTGCTGCTTCCTCAGAAGAGCAATCAGCTGTAATGAAAGAAATATCCGATGCTGCACAATCTTTAACAGATATAGCTGTTAAGCTTCAAGAAAGTATCAATTTCTTTAAGCTATAAATAATCTTTGTAAATTTTTTAGGCAGGTATTAAAAAATACCTGCCTTTTTATATTAACTAACACTTACATATAATTGTAAAAACAAGATTGATTAACAAATTCAATTTTGTTAATCAATTCTTATAAAAAATATATCCAAATAATAAATAAATTTTATATATCATAAAAAAAACCAAAATTGGGGTTTTTAATATATACTTCAACATTTTTATTTTGATTACCAATCCCTCGAGGAGCCGCCTCCTCCTGAAGAACCTCCGCCAAAGCCTCCAAATCCTCCTCCAGAATCGCCAAAGCCTCCACCACCAAATCCACCTCGTCCTCCTCTTCCTCCAAAGAGTATGGACATTATTATCCTAAGCATTGTCCACCTAAAAAAGAAACCATCAAAAAATAAAAAAATTATAATAAGAATCATAAGTACTACGGGATTTAAATCTATTACGTTTTTATTTGAATCTTTGCTTTTATAAACACTTCCCTTACCTTCAAGAGAACTTAATTTTATATTATATTCCTTTGCAACTTCGCTACAAATTATTGCATATCCATTTAAAATTCCCGATTCATAATCTGCCTTTTTAAAATAGGGAATCATATATTCATCTTGAATTCTTCCTGTTTTACCATCAGGAAGTACCCCTTCAAGCCCATATCCCACTTCAATTCTTGACTTTTTAAGAGAGCTTGGGTTTTTAAAGGCTACAAGTATCAAAACACCATTATTTTTGTCCTTACTTCCTATTCCCCATTTTCTAAAAAGCCCTGTTGCATAATCCTCAATTGGTATATCATCGGTATTTTCCATTATAACAGCAGTAATCTCAGCACCAGTTTTTCTATAGAGTTCATCTCCTATTTCAACTATTTTATCTTCGACATTCTCAGAAATTACCCCTGCATAATCGTTAATGTATTTTTTATTTGTAGGATTTGGATATCTAACATCTCCAAAAACAAAGGAGGTTAAAATTACGATAAATAAAAATGTGCATAACAATATTTTTTTTAAATCACTCATTACACATCACCTAAAAATTCACTTTAGGAGCAGTTTGTGACTCTGGAGAAGCTTCAAAATATGGCTTCTCATTAAATCCAAAGATTTTTGCTATTATTATTGTTGGAAATTTCTTTACCTTTAAGTTATAAGCCTTTACAGCTTCGTTATAATCCCTTCTTGAAGTTTTTATTCTGTTTTCAGTTCCAGAGAGCTCATCCATAAGCTGTCTGAAATTGGCATCAGCTTTAAGATCTGGATAGTTTTCAACTACCACAAGAAGCCTTGATATTGCACTACTAAGCTCATCATTCGCCTTTGCCTGCTCGCTTATAGTTTTTGCTCCAGCAAGTTTTGCTCTTGCATCAGCAATGTTGCTTAAAACTTCCTTCTCATGGGATGCATATCCCTTAACCGTATTTACAAGATTAGGAATTAAATCTGCTCTTCTTTGAAGATCAGCTTGTATGTTGCTATAACTTTGGGATACTCTTTGCTCTGATGAAACAAGTCCATTATAAGAACCTACCATCCATAAAACTATTACAGCAATTATTGAAATTAGTATTATAGTTGATTTTTTCATAAACGTCACTCCTTGAAATATTTGTCAATTAAATAAATTAACATAGTCTCTTTTATGCTAACAAACACATAAACATTTTACTATATTAATATTTTATCTTCAATTACAATATATTATTTTTATATCTACTTTTATAATAATTTTAACATAACAATGCTATTAATATCCACATCAATGCATTAAATATGCATAATAATTTTTTATTTAGTACTAAACAATTTAAGCAAGCTGAATTTGCTCAACCTTTAATTCATACTTATTTCTTACTGCTTGTACTAATATATTTCAAAATCAGATTATCAAGTTTTTGACTCATGGATATAATTTGAGGTGTAACAAGTTCATCGTTGTTGTTTATCAATTCCTCAAGTTCCATCTTCAAGTCTTCTATCTGGGTTTTGAAATATTCGGGACTATTGTCTTTCAACAAACCTCCAAAGTCCTTCATAATCATTCACCCTTTCACATTTTTATTCATTTTCTTCATTTGTTAATTTTATTATATATGATAATTGCTATTTAATAAACAATTTTTCTAATTTTAACATATATTTAACATCTAGAAAGATTTTGTATATTTTTAATCTTTAAAAACACTTCATAACAGACATAATAAAGCTTCCTGCTGTAAATTACAGCAGGAAGCTTTATTAATAATTTATATCCATACAGTGCTATATTTGTATAATTATTCATCTACATAATTTTTTCTACACATTCAACAAGTCTTTCAGCTACGTATTGCGCATCCTCCAACGTAAGAAGAGAATATAACGGAAGTGATATTTCGTTCTTATACTGATCATAGGCATTTGGATAATCCCCTATCTTATATCCAAGGTTTTTATATAATGTGAGCATTGGAAGAGGAATAAAATGAACATTTGTTGCAATATCCATGTCAGCCATCATTTGTATAACATTATTTCTCTTCTCTTCATCAAAACCTCTTATTCTTAAAGGATATAAATGATAACATGTTTCTTTAATACTATCCTTTGCAAATGGAATTATCGCCCATTCTTTTTTAGATAGAATTTCATTATAAACATTAACTATTTCCCTTCTTTTCTTTAACATATCATCAAATCTTCTAAGCTGAACTATTCCTATTGCTGCCATAATATCAGTCATGTTGCATTTTAAACCATCGGTTAATATATCATACTTCCAAGCTCCAGCCTTCATCTTTGAAAGAGCATCCTTAGTCTGTCCTTGAAGAGATGTATATTTAAACTCCTTATATAAGTCCTCTTTATCTTTAAAATTGTTATTATTATATGTAATCGCTCCACCTTCTGCAGTTGTAAGATTTTTTACAGCATGAAATGAGAATACATGAAAATCCATCTGCCCTCCGACTTTTTTCCCTTTATATTCTGCACCAAAGGAATGGGCTGAATCTGATATCAAAATAATATCTTCTCTTTTCTTAGCTTTTAAAACCTGTCTTAGCTTATCATAATCTACAGGAACACCTGCTATATCTACAGAAATTATAGCCTTCGTATTTTCAGTTATTGCATCATAAACTCCCTGCTCATCTATAAGAAAACTATCCTTTTTTACATCAACAAATTTAGGCTTTATTCCTCTGTGAAGTATTACATTTGAAGTTGATGTATAGGTATAGGGAGTTGTAATAATCTCGTCCTTCCCTCCTATATCAAAAACCTTTAATATAAGCTCAAGTCCCGCCGTTGCACTATTTAGGGCCACAGCGTGATTCGTCTGGCAATAATCCGCCATTTTTTTCTCAAATTCATAAACTTTAGGTCCTGTTGTTATCCATCCTGATTTTAAAACCTCAACAACTGCATCTATTTCCTCCTGAGTTATATCTGGAGGTGAAAAAGGTATCTTTTTTCCCATAATAATCATCCTTTCTTTTAAATCATCTGTTATAAAATTTCTTTATAGTTTCACACACAAATAATACCTCATCATCAGTTATTTCAGGATATATTGGAAGGGCTATTATGCTTTCTGAAATTTTCTCTGCAACTGGGAAATCTCCCTTCTTATATCCAAGATGCTCGAAACTTTTTTGAAGATGAAGAGGCATAGGATAATATATGCTGTATCCTATCTCGTTTTCCTTAAGGTATAAAGAAAGTTCATCTCTTTTTTCTGCTAATATATTAAATACATAATATACCCCTTTTTGCTCATGCTTTATTTTAGGAAGCCTTATGTACTCACAGCCCTTTAAATTATCAATATAAAGCTTAGCAATATGCTCTCTTTTTCTAATTGCTTCATCTATGTACTTAAGTTTAACATTTAAAACCGCTGCTTGAATTGTATCCAATCTTGAATTGTACCCAATATAATCATAATGATATTTTTTTGAAGCACCATGAACCCTATAACTTTTTGCAAGATTCGATAGGTTTTCATCATTAGTTACTATCATTCCCCCATCTCCATATCCACCGAGAGTTTTGGTTGGAAAGAAAGAAAATATTCCAAAATCTCCTATTGTTCCTGCATGCTTATATATATCTCCTTTTCCCTTCCATCTCATCCCAAAAGCCTCTGCAGCATCTTCAAGAACTTTTAAATTATGCTTTTTAGCAATTTCCATTATTTTATCCATATCAGCCATCTGATCAAAGAGATGTATAGGAAGTATCCCTACAGTATTTTCATTTATTTTTTCCTCAATTAAATCTGTGTTTATACTAAAAGTTTCCTCATCAATATCTACAAAAACCACTTTCCCCTTATTTCTTAATACGCATGAAGCGGAGGCTAAAAATGTAAAAGGAGATGTTATAACTTCCCTTCCATCTTTAAATTCTAAAATGTCCGCAGCAATTGTAAGTGCGTCTGTTCCAGAGGCAACACCTATTGCATACTTTGCTCCTGTATATTTTTCAATAGCCTCCTCAAAATCATTAACCTGCTTCCCCAGAATAAAATTACCCTGACTTATTACAGATTGTATAGCATCATCAAATTCTTTTTTTCTATTATTGTATTCTCTAACAGAAGAATAAAAAGGAACTTTCACTATTCATCACTCCTTACTATTTAAAAATCGCATAAAACAATTTAATGATATCATTTTTATATTATATTGTTAACATTATACTACTTTTTTCTATTTATTTTTTAAATTTTAACATATTATTATCAAATCATTAATAATTAATTTATATCTGGGGAAAATATATGATATCATGAATTATTTGGATTTTTCTGTCTATATCTTTTTGTTATATTTATACAGTTTATAATAATAGTATTTTCATTTAAATTTAATTTATTTAAAGCATACTTAAATAAAACTGTTAATTTTTGAACTAAATTTAATTATTGTTTATTTTAATGATTTTTTATTGCATTTTAAATGTTTTTAAAGTAAAATAATTTATAATTATTAAATAATTTGTATAATCACGGAGGGGAAACAATGTACAAAAAGGTAATTTCATTATTGCTTATAAGTTTTTTGACATTCTCCTTATTCTCAAGTTGCAACCAAAAAAGCGCAGAAAGCAACAACACTATAAAAGTTGGTTGGATGGGTTCATTAACTGGCGATCAGGCTGTTTGGGGGCAATGTGAATTAAATACAGTTAAAATGCTCTTTGAAGAAATAAATGCAAAGGGTGGCGTATTAGGCAAAAAACTTGAAGTTATTGGATATGATACTAAAGGCGACCCCCAAGAGGCCGTTAACGTTGCAAAACGACTTACAACCCAAGATAAAGTTGTAACAATTTTAGGTCCAAATCAAAGTGGAAGTGCAATTCCTATAGCACCTGTTCTAGAAGCGTCAAAAGTTCCAGATATTGCAACTGTTGCTACAAATCCAAAAGTTACAGTCATCAATGGCAAAGTTAAACTCTATAATTTTAGAGTATGCTTTATAGACCCATATCAAGGTGCAGTTGCTGCAGGATATGCTGCAGATATACTCAAAGTAAAGAGTGCTGCAATATTATATGATGTTGGTGATGACTACTCTCAAGGACTTACTCAATTCTTTGAAGAAACCTTCACTAAAAAAGGTGGAAAAATTGTTGCAAAGGAAGGCTTTAAAAGCGGAGATGTTGATTTTAGACCTCAGCTTAGCAAGATAAAAGCTTCAAACCCTGAAATTATATTTATGCCTTACTTTTTTAAAGAAGTTGCTTTAAGTTCTAATCAGGCAAGAGAACTAGGAATAACAGTAACTCTAATAGGTGGAGACGGTTGGCCATCAGATCAACTACTTCAAATGGCAAAAAATGCCGTTGAAGGTTCATACTTTGTTAATCACCTTGATTTTAATGACCCAGAAGTTCAAGATTTTAAAGCAAGATACAAAAATAAATATGGAAAGGAAGTTGAACTTAATGGATATCTTGTTCATGATGCTGTACTCATGTTAGTAGATGCACTTAAAAGAACAGGAGAACCAAATCCAGAAAAAATAGCAAAAGCCTTAGAAGAAACTAATATTAAAGGTATAACCGGAACAATCAAAATTGGTAAAAATACACATAATCCTGAGGGTAAGGAAGCTGCTATTATAAAAATAGTTGACGGTAAATATATATTTCAGCAAAAATATACTCCACAGTAATAAAATATAAAGCAGAATGAAAGAAGGGAATCCTTCATTCTGCTTTATATATTCAAAGAGGTGATATATTTATGACTCAGTTCTTACAACAGCTTATAAACGGTCTTTCAATTGGAAGCGTTTATGCCCTTATGGCCGTTGGATATTCACTGGTATATAGCATCATGAACTTTAGTAACTTTGCCCATGGGGGAGTTATAATGTTTGGAGCTTACTTTGGATTTTTTTATCTCACTCTTTTTCGTCTCCCCTTTACTGTGGCTCTACTTGGCGCTGCTATAAGCACATCAATTCTTGCAATAATAATCGAAAGAACTGCGTACAAGCCTTTAAGAAATAGAAAAGCACCTTTTTTATACTTTATAATATGTGCAATGGGTATGTCTATATTTCTTGAAAATATTATAATAGCTCTCCCCTTTATAGGTCCTACCTTTAGAACATACCCAGAAATTTTTTCAAAAACTCCTATTAAAATTGGAAGTCTTGCAATAGGAAGATTAGATTTATTAATGTTTATAATATCATCAATATGTCTTGGTTTACTTGTTTACTTTATAGATTTTACAAAGATAGGCAAGGCAATACAAGCAACTTCATATAACATAAAAGCAAGCGCTCTTATGGGAATTAATACCGACTTTATTATAATTACGGTATTTGCTCTTGGAGGATTTTTTGCAGGTATCGCTGGTGTTCTCTTCGGCATGAAATATACTGTTTATCCTCAAATTGGAGTTATAACAAATAAATCTTTTATTGCTGCCGTATTCGGAGGTCTTGGAAGTCTTCCTGGGGCCGTTATAGGTTCAATTCTTCTTGGAATAATAGAAACTTTTACCTCAGGTTATGTTTCCTCTCAATACAGAGATTTAATAGCTTTTGTTCTTTTAATAGCAATACTTGTAATAAGACCTAGAGGGCTTATGGGTAAATTAAATGAAGATAAGGCATAAGAGGGGGTAGTTTAGATGGATTATTATATTCAAGGCATTTTAATACTATCAGGAATAAATTTAATGGCGGTACTCGGTCTATCCCTTCTAACAGGATTTACGGGGCTTTTCTCCTTTGGTCATGCAGGATTTATGGCAATAGGAGGTTATACAGCTGCTGCTATGACTGTTAAATATCATATCCCCTTTATACCTGCCTTACTTATTGGAGCAATTGTTGCATCCTTAGTAAGTGCATTAATAGGCGTTTTGACACTAAAATTAAAAGGAGATTATTTTTGTATAGCAACTCTCGGTTTTGGAGAAGCAACAAGACTTATACTTGATAATATGCAATATTTCGGGGGTGCTAGAGGATGGCCTGGAATACCTGCCTACACTAATTTTACAAATGTTATTATAATAAACATAATAGGATTAATTCTCTTAGCTAATCTTATACGTTCAAAGCATGGAAGAAACATGATTGCAGTTCGCGAGGAAGAGCTCGCTTCTCAAATTTCTGGAATTAACGTATTTAAATATAAGCTTATTTCTCTTATGATAAGTGCTGCCTACGCTGGTATTGCTGGAGGTCTTATGGCTCATTATATGACTTTTCTTCAGCCTAAAATGTTTGCTCTTACAAAATCAACAGAGCTCACTATTATAGTCATATTCGGAGGTCTTGGAAGTATATCTGGAAGCGTGCTTGGGGCTCTTGTTCTTACATCTCTTCCTGAAATTCTTCGTGCTTTTTCAAATTGGAGACTTGTTATTTATGGTCTTGCTGTAATTATTATAATGATTACTCGTCCTGAAGGACTTATGGGAGGATATGAATTTACTCCTAAAAGCATGAAGAAACTTTTTTTTAATCTTAAAGAAAAAAGATTAAAAAAAAGCGCAGGGAGGTAATAAAATGAACTTACTTGAAATGAAAAATGTTACAAAACACTTTGGTGGACTTACTGCTGTTTCAAATGTTAACTTTGAAATAGAAAAGGAAAGCATTACAGGTCTTATAGGTCCCAACGGTGCTGGAAAAACTACAATATTTAATCTTATAACAGGAGTATACAAAGTTACAGAAGGCAAAATCACCTTCGATGGAAAAGACATTACAAACAAAGAACCATATATTATAGCTGAAATGGGTATTACAAGAACTTTCCAGAATATAAGACTTTTTAAAAAGCTTTCAGTATACGAGAACGTTTTAACTGCCTGCCAATATAATGCAAATTATAATCTTTTAGAAGCAATGCTTTATCTTCCAAGATGCAAAAATCAAGAAAAACAGCTAAAGGAGCAAGCTGAACACCTTCTTGAAATAATAGGGCTTATAGACAGAAAAGATTTTATTGCAAATAATCTTCCCTATGGACTTCAAAGAAGACTTGAGATTGCAAGGGCGCTTTCTTTAAATCCAAAGCTTCTATTACTGGATGAACCTGCTGCTGGAATGAATCCTGATGAAACTGCACAGCTTATGAATCTTATTTATGATATTAGAAAAAAATTTAACCTTTCAATACTTATAATAGATCATCATATGGATCTTGTTATGGGAATATGTGAAAAGATTATGGTTTTAAATTTTGGATGCAAACTTGCAGAGGGTACCCCTATAGAAATTCAAAGCAATCCAAAGGTCATAGAAGCATATCTTGGAGTGGAGGGGTAATAATGCTAATAATTAATAATCTTCATGTATATTATGGCGGCATACATGCTCTAAAAGGTGTGTCCCTTACCGTTAATAAAGGGGAGATATTGACTATAATAGGTTCAAACGGCGCTGGGAAATCTACCCTTTTAAATTCTATATCAGGATTTTTAAAATATAAAGGAGAAATAATATATAAAGATCAAAAACTTAATTTTTCTCCTAATAAAATAGTTAAAATGGGAATATGTCATGTTCCCGAGGGAAGACTTGTTTTTGCAAATCTTACCGTCGAAGATAATCTCCTACTCGGAGCTTATTTAAGGAAGAATAAAAAAGAAATTAAAGAAGATCTTGAAAAAATATATACTCTCTTTCCAAGATTGAAAGAAAGAAAAAAACAGCTTTCCGGAACATTATCCGGTGGAGAACAGCAGATGCTTGCAATGGGAAGAGGACTTATGAGCAATCCTGATATAATGCTTCTTGATGAACCATCATTAGGTCTTGCACCTTTACTTGTTGAAACAGTATTCAATATTATAACTGACATCAGAAATATGGGGAAAACTATTCTACTTGTTGAACAAAATGCCTTTAAAGCCCTTTCTATTGCCGATAGAGCCTATGTTCTTGAACAAGGTAATATAATAATGGAAGGACAATCAAAGGATATTGCAAATAATCCAAAGGTTAAAGAAGCTTATCTTGGAGTAAAAAAATAATATCAATTTTTAAAGAATATATAAAATAATATCCTTATAATAAAAAACAAATATAACTTTTAACATCTATTATAAAAGCCCATAAACTGCATAATAAAATTTTTATTGTCCTTAGCAGTTATTATGGGCTTTTAAATAAATATTAAAAAATATCTACAACGTTAATATATCTATTTACTTCAAGATTTAAAAATTTATGTTCTAAAGCTACCCAAGGTCTTTCCGGTTTTTCTGAATGTATTTTTATTATTCTACCAACTTGTCCATCACTTAAAAGACATTTACAACCCTGATAAGCAAAAGCCGCATTTTCTAGAAATACTCTACTAAAAAAAGGATCTAATCCATTATAACTATCATCAAAAACTACTTTAAGTCCACTTAAAAGATTTTTCTTAGGTTTATATTCTCTCTTTGAAGTTACTTCATCATATACATCACATATTGCAACTATTCTTGAATAAATACTTATGCTATTTGCCGAAAGACCAAAAGGATATCCCTTTCCATTTATTCTTTCATGATGTGACAACGCAACCGCTTTTACTCTTTCATCTACCAAAGGAGATTTTTTAAGAAGCTGATATCCATATTTTGTATGATTTTTCATTACAACATACTCATTAGGAGATAATGGTGTACGTTTATTTAATATCTCATCAGGTATTAAAACTTTTCCTACATCATGAAGTATCCCACATATTCCCAAAATCTTTATATCATCTTTATTAAATGAAAGCCATTTACCCATAAGCATAGCAGTTAAAGACACATTAATTGAATGTTCTAATATATAATCATTTTTCCCTTCTAAAAGTTTACTATAAAAAAGTATTTCATTAGAATTTATATTATCCATAAGCTCATCTACTATATCATCAAATTCAGATATTTCAACCGTATTTTGCAATTTAATAATTTCAAATCTATTTTTCACTTTATCTACTGTATGTGAATATAACTCACCTATCCTCTTTAAGTCCTCTTCTTTAGTACTTATACCAATATCAATATACTCTATATTATATTCCCTTAACTTTTCTATTATATTATCATTTAAAACTGCTCCTTTTTGAACTAAAAGAAGTCCATTATCAGTAAAAACATTATCATTTAAAATTGCTCCTGGAACTACATCTTTAACTTTAACTTTCATACAATCAACCCTTTACTTAATAATATTATATAATCATTATCAATTTTACATGTATCCATTATTTTAATTTTCTAAAATTTATTCTAATAAATGCGAAAATTTAATATTAATGAATACATATAATATCTTAAAAATTAAATATAAATGTATTTAAACCCTTCATATTATAATTTTTTCTATTGAACATTATTAATTTTAATAATCCTTAAAATAATACCTCAATACTATTTTATTTATCGTAATATATAGAATAAATTAAAGGTCTTTCTGAAAAAATTACTAAAATTTACCCTGTTTTTTAATTTAAAATATATTCATTCATAATAAATATTCGAATATAGTTTTAATTTCTATATTTCTAAAATCTCATCAGTATTTTGCTTTTTATAAATTAATTTACATAGCATAATATCAAATTTATTTTTTTTACATATTATATAATTGTATTATAAAATATTTGGAGGTTAAATATGAATAAATTCCCACTTCCTGGAATATTCTGTAATTATGATTTGTTTCAAAAATCTCTAATGCTAATCAAAGAAGCAGTTCAAGACGAAAGAAATGATGAGCTTTTCTATGATTATCTTATCAACGTTTCCCCAAATGAAGAAGCAAAAAATATTATTGAATCTATAAGAAACGATGAAAGAAGGCACAACCAGATATTTAGAATAATTTATAAAAATTTTACCGGTCAAGAAATAGAATCTGTAGATGAACCCTTCCAAAAACCTTCTTCTTACCTTGATGGTATTAAAAAAGCCTTAAAGGGAGAACTTTCTGCTGTCGTAAAATACAGACAAATAAAAGAAGGACTTCCCCTTGGCTGCTATCAAGATCAAGTATTTAACATCTTAACCGACGAACTAAGACATGCTTCACTTTATAACTATTTAATAACTATGACTAAATGCTAATTTATATTTGATTTTTTGAGTGACAGTTACTTATTTTTGTATATTTAAAATAAAATTTATATATTATTCTTTTTTAATTTTATGACTAAAAAGTAACCATAATTAAATTCTAAGAGGGGTATACTAATTTACTTTAATGCTAATTAATAAGTAACTGTCCTTCTTTTTATTTTTATACTTGCAGATATGAAAGAGAAGCATGGCATGCGCTTTACAACCCTAAGAGGACTTTAAAAAGTAACGGTGCAGACGATGCTTGTTACTGATTGCATAAATTTAAAAAAGATGGCAAATGGTTATGGAGGTCTGGGAAAACCGGACCTAACAAAACCAATTTGCTTAAAAAATTGCATTACTTCATCAACAAATACAACTCCTTATTCTTCAGGAGCTGTATTTGTCTACAAACTTAAAGCCTGATAAAAAATCAGGCTTTTGTGTCATTTTTTGAAAGATAACATAATATGTATCAGAACAATATTTTGAGGTGATAATATGGGGAAATGTGGATATAGTTGTCATATACACCGCTATTGTGGTTGTACTACAGTATGCAAATGCCATAGTCACTATTATAATTGTATCTCAGATGCAACAGAAAACTTTAAATGTCACAAACACTGTCTATGCGGCGAAACCGATTGTGCTTGTGGTCACTATCATGAAATTAAATTCTTGACCTGCTTTGAAATTCCAATATGGGGTGGAAAGCATATTCACTATTACTGTGGATTAACAAAAAAATCAAAAGGACACTGCCACTATATAATGGGATACACGCTTAAAGATTGCTAATAAATTATTATATAATTTTTAGAGCCCATAAACTTAATATTATTTAAAATATAATCTTCAAATTTATGGGCTCTGTTTATCCTCCTGCAACAGGTGAAAAAATCTGAACTTCATCACAATCATAAAGTTTTGTTCTAAATCCATTTAATTGATTAATATTTTTACCATTTACAAATATAATTGTATTTTTAATTTCATCAACATCAATATTATATTTTGATGATATTATTTTTATTAAAAATTCAACGTTCTCAGCTTCTATTTCATCAAAACTTCTTTTTATATCGAGCCTTAAAAGCCCAAAATACCTGACTCTAACCAATTTCATCCTCCAAAAACCTTTAACTTTTTAATCTTTTTTTCTAACGGAATTCCATTTTTATCCCATCCTCTTATTTTATAATATTTCATTTTTAAATCTTCAACAGGAACAATTGTTCTTTTGTCTGTGCTATCTTGATATTCTTGAGTTAATCTTTTAGGAAGTGTATCATCTTTTGAATTTATTCCTCTTTTTATATTTACCATTCTCTCGAGATTATATCCTCTCTCTCCAATCTCTTTAAAAGTTCCAAAATTCATATTAAACCCTGTTACATATTTTAACGCAAGAATGTGCGGAAGATTTGGAATATTAAATTTTAAAAATCTTCCTGGTAGTTTATTTATAATATTTACAAAGAAAGCAGAATTTTTTAGAAACCAAAGAAAAAGCTTTGTTAAAATACTATTGGGATGTATTAATAGATATTTTGGAATAAATAGATAGGTCGTAAAAAGACAACTTCCACAGGCAGATGCAACTTCCATTAGATTTTGAAAGAGAATTGTAAGAGACGCTTTTGATTTTTTAGTATAAGCATCCATTGATAGCGCTAACCCCTCAAGAACCACAAGATAACCTCCGTTAAGATGACATCCTCCTCTATTTGAAACTGCATAACCAAGCCCCTGTCCTACAGCTCCTCTAGGCTCATAGGCAGCAAGTTCAAGCCCCTTTGAATTTATAGCAAATTCTTCTCCTCCAAACATTTTTGAAAGAGCCTTTGTACCCTCAGCAAGAAAGTTACCTATTCCTCTCCTGTAAGCTATATCTTCAAAAGTTTTTTCTATATTATCTATTTTCCCAAATTCAAGACCACAATCCCAAAGCCCTTTTTCATTAAGTTCCATAGCAAAGGCTATTGTTCCTGCTACTGATACAGTGTCCATTCCAAGCTCATCTAACACATAGTTCCATCTTATTATATGTTCAAGGCTGTTGTTTTCAATGTTTGCCCCTAAAAGACCTAAGGTTTCAAGTTCAGGACCTTTAACTTGCTTCCCATCAACTTCAACTACCCTTCCACATTGAATAGGACAAGTTAAACAGCCCTTATTTTTTATTAAATATTTTTCTGCAAGATACTCTCCACTTATCTTTTCAAAGTCCTTATACTGTCCATATTTAAAATTTCTCGTTGCAAGCATTTTTCTTGCATTCATCATGCTTAAAAGTCCTGCTGTACCAAGGCGTGGAAGTTGATTTCCTGTTATAGGGTGTTCTTTTAATTTTTTTACCCAATCTTTATATAGATTTTTTAGGTTTTCTTTATCATGAACATTAACAGTATGGTTCCCCCTAGCAACTATTGCCTTAATATTTTTATATCCCATAACTGCTCCAACCCCAGCTCTTCCTGCAGCCCTTTCCTCACTAAAAGCAGAAGCATATTTTACCAAATTCTCTCCAGCAGGCCCTATTACAAGTCTACCACATTTGTCTCCTAAAACGCTCTGAGTCTCGCTAGTCTTTAGACCCCATATATCCTTTGCATCGTGGAATAAAACTTCTTCATCAGTTATCTCAATCCATATAGGATTTTCAGCTCTTCCTGTTATAACGATTCCATCATATCCAGCTTTTTTTAGATATAATCCAAAACTCCCCCCGCAGTTTGAAGATGTTAAAAGGTTCGTCAGAGGAGATATAGTTGATATATTAAACCTGCTTGAACTCGGTGCTCCTGTCCCTGTTAAGGGGCCCGTTGTTATAACAAGATAATTATCAGGAGATAGAGCCTTTGTTTTCTCATCTATATTGTCATATAATATCTTTGCAGCCATTATTTTACCACCTATATACAGTTCTCTTTCTTTATCACTCCAAGGATATTCCTCTATCTTTTTTAAACTTAAATCTATTTTTAGAACCCTACCAGTATATCCACCATAAATTGTTGCCATATAATTCCTCCTTTGATAATATATCTATTTAAACCTCTTCATTATATCCTTAAAATCTGCTTCCTAAAAAATCTATTTTTAACAATATATAATTTCTATTAAAAAAGTTTATCACAATTCAAACTTATAATCATCCATTTTTTTAATTTTTTAAAATCAAGGAAAATAAAGGGACGGTTACTCATTTATGCAATCTAGAATTATTTTATAACATTTAAATTAATTATTTTTTCTTATTTATACTAAAATATTTGTAATAAATAACTCCGTTAGAATTGCTGTTTTTAAAACGATTACTTCTTATGATAATATTATTTAATGAATCAAAAAGATTTCTTTTAAAAATTCATACTTTTTTAATGCTTGTCCCACTTTACTATTTACCCACATTATTTTTTGAATGAATTTTAATTTATTATTTTTTAAATCTATAATTTATACTGTTATCTTCCTATTTCAAGTATTTCCTCTACCATCCCCCTGTACCTTTCTTCCTTGATAAGCTGAGCACCTAAAGAGCACAATCTCGATACATTAGCCTGACCCATACTTCCAAGTATTCTGCATATGTCACCACACTTTAAATCACAAAACTTTCTTAAAGCAAAGCACAGTATTGCCTTTGCCTCCATAGTTCCCTTTACTCTTTTTATTTTTAACATTAATTTGTCTATGTTAAATCTTTCTGCAATTATTTCTATTATCTTCTCAGGAGATAAGTCTCTTACAAGTACCTTCCTCATGCTCCTGTATTCCGTAGGCTCGTCTTTAAACTCCTGCCTCTTTGCATCTACAACACTCTTTACTTTAAATATAAAATCCCTATACATTGCTCTTGCAGTAGCTTCCTTTAAGCTAAACATAGAAAGTATAAAGCTGTCATCTATAAGATTAAACTCATCTCTCTTTTCTGCTAAGAATATACCTAAAGATGAGAAACGATAACCCTGCGGATTTGTTTCATATCCCTTTATATCCGTAGCGTTAAAGTGAACATAGGCAGTTAAAGCAAAAAGATATCTGTCACTATCAACTATAAGGCTTTTGAACCTATCGTAGAAAAGATGACCACTTCTTTCATGCCTTTTGTTGTAATACATAGCATATTTGTAGTTTATAAAATGCATTATCTTAGATATATCTGCACCATTTGCATCTATTATGAAATGGGCGTGATTATCCATAAGACAGTAGGAGTAAACTTTAAACTCGAACTGCTCCTGAGATTTTTTAACGAAATCCATAAATTTAACTTTATCATCATCATCTTTAAAAAGAGGAGCCTCAGCAATACTTTTAACCATAACATGGAATATAGAGTCATACGACTTTTGCCTTGCCAATCTTGGCATGACAAACCACCTCCAACTTAGATTATATTTTCAGTATTATTTTCCCAAGTTGGAAATAATTTCATTCATAAAAATATAATATAAAGATAGAAAATAAGTAACCGTCCCTTCATCCTCTCTATCCCTCTACAAAATTTCAATAATAATATGAGGCATTAGAGTTTAAAAACTGCTAATGCCTCATATTATTAAAACTCTGCGTTTCCTGGGGTTCTTGGGAAAGGTATAACGTCTCTTATATTGCTCATTCCTGTTAAATACATAATCATTCTTTCAAATCCAAGACCGAATCCTGCGTGCTTTGTTCCTCCGTACTTTCTAAGCTCTAAATACCACCAGTAATCATTAATATCCATTCCAAGCTCTTTTATCCTTCTTTCGAGCACGTCAAGTCTTTCCTCTCTCTGGCTTCCTCCTATTATCTCTCCAACTCCAGGAACTAAAAGATCCATAGCCGCAACAGTCTTGTTATCATCATTGAGCCTCATGTAAAATGCCTTTATTTCCTTTGGATAGTCAGTAACAAATACAGGCTTTTTAAATACTTTTTCTGTTAGATATCTTTCATGCTCTGTTTGAAGATCGATTCCCCATTCAACAGGGTATTCAAATTGCTGACCTGATTTTTTAAGTATTTCTATTGCCTCTGTATATGTTACATGCCCGAACTCTGAATTTACAACGTTGTTTAATTTATCAAACAATGTATTATCTATGAAATTGTTAAAGAATTCCATTTCCTCAGGTGCATTTTCCATTACATAGTTTATAATATATTTTATCATATCCTCTGCAAGTTCCATGTCATCCTTAAGTTCTGCAAAGGCAATTTCAGGCTCTATCATCCAAAACTCAGCTGCATGCCTTGGGGTGTTGGAATTTTCTGCTCTGAATGTCGGTCCAAAGGTATAAACATTTCTAAAGGATAATGCAAAAACTTCTGCTTCGAGTTGCCCACTAACTGTAAGGCTTGTTGTCTTTCCAAAGAAATCCTCTTTAACATCGATTTGTCCGTCCTGTGTTCTTGGAAGGTTGTCTAAATCAAGCGTTGTTACTCTAAACATCTGTCCTGCCCCTTCGCAGTCGCTTCCTGTTATAATTGGGGAGTTAACATATACAAATCCTCTCTCCTGAAAGAACTTATGAATGGCAAAGGCTGCAAGGGAACGAACTCTAAATACTGCTGAAAAAGTATTGCTTCTTGGTCTTAAATGAGCAATAGTTCTTAAATATTCAAAGGAATGCTTTTTCTTTTGAAGTGGATAATCTGAGCTTGAAGTCCCTTCTACTATAACATTATCTGCCTTAATCTCAAAGGGCTGCTTTGCATTTGGAGTTAGTACAACCTTCCCTTCAACTGTTATAGAAGTACTTATTGGAAGCTTTTCAATCTCTTTAAAATTACTTAGAGCCTCATCAAAAACTATTTGAGCATTTTTAAAAAACGTTCCATCATTTAATTCAATAAATCCAAAGGATTTTGATGATCTTAATGTCCTTATCCATCCGGACAATTTTACTTGTTTGTCTGCATAGTTTTCATGCTCTCTATAGAGCTTTTTAATAGTAGTGCTTTCCACATTAAATCCTCCCTCTTATAAAAATAAAACCTTCGTCACATAAAGGGACGAAGGTTAATTTCGCGGTACCACCCAATTTGCCAAAAGGCCGCCTTAAAAGTACAGGTATAATCCGATACTCTCCAGATTTAAGGTTCTGGCCACCCCCAAGCCTACTCTTTTCATTTCGGTTGGGAACTCCAGGATGTTCTTCAATACAGCTGTCATACCGACCTTCCACCATCATCGGCTCGCTATAATTCCAAATCTGTACCTACTCTTCCCTTCATCGTCTTACATATTTATTTAAAAATTATAATATTAACAGTTTATATTGTCAATATGCTAAAACTCTTCTCAAATTAAGCTATTGGTTTATCAAAATAAATTTTATCCTTTAATAGAAAATCTAAAAAGCTTAACACTATAATTATAAGACATTAATTTATACTTTTATTTTTCACGCTATTACCTTATAAATTTTAAAAAGGGAGCTGTTACACTCCCTTTTTATACTATATATTACTTGCCAGCGAGATTTCTCTCATAAGCCTCAACCATTTTCTTTACCATGTAACCGCCTACTGTACCGCATTCCTTGGAAGTCATATTTCCCCAGTATCCAGTTGCTGGTACCTGTACTCCTACTTCAGCAGCTACTTCTTCTTTGAACTGGTCAAGTCCTTTCTTGGCTTCAGGAATAACTGTTTGATTCTTTGGAGCTACATATCCAGCTGCTCCTGCAAAACCTCCGTAGAATTTGTTATCTGCCATTTTATTCACCTCCTGTTCCTGTTCTATTATTAATTTAACCAATTTTTTAACTTATACTCAGGGAAGTGATGGTTAAAATGGCATAATTTTAATTTAAAATGCTATTACAAGTCCTCCTTCATTAGCATATACAGTACTTATTCCTGCCGTTGGAACTATTATTATATCTTTAAACTTATATCTTTTTAAAACCTCATTTTTAAATTCAATGGCTTTATCAAGACAATTGCAGTGAGCTATACCAAGAACCCTATTTTCAATATCAACTCCCTGCTCTCCTATTATTTCAACAAATCTTTTAAAAGCCTTTTGCGCTCCTACAACCTTTTCTTGAATTTTTATTGTTCCTTCTTCAGTTCCTGCCATAATAGGTTTTATTGAAAGAAGCGAAGTTACCTTAGCAATTATCGGACTTACTCTTCCTGCCTTTACGAGATTTTCTAATGTATTGAGCATAAAAAACGTCTTCATTCCGCTTATGTATTCCTCAACTTTACTAACTATCTCAGAATCTATACTCCCAAGCCTATTAAGTTCTGCAATTTTTAAACTAATAAGTGTCTCTCCAACTGAGGCACTTTTGGAATTAAAAACATGTATAAATTTCTTTTGTATCTCTTCAGTAAATATTTCCTTTGCCATCATAGCACTTCTGTAGGTTCCACTAAGGGCTGCAGATAATGTAACTACAAAAACGCTCTCATCTCCATCATAATGCTTTATAAATTCCTGAGGGGATGGACAGGATGTTTTAGGACACTCCTTACTGCTTCTCATCTTTTTTGTGAATTTTTGAATATCAAGATTTTCATCATCTCTATAAATTTCCCCCTCAAGTTCTATTGTTAAAGGAGCAATATTAATATTAGTACTCCTCTTTATTTCCTCATTCAAATCACAGCAACTATCCGCAACAATTTTTATGGGCATATTCTTTCCTCCCAATTTCATATTATATATTAAAATTTATGATATGATAATTTATATTAATTGTATAATAAATACATTCATATTTAAAGTATAATTTTTGCTAATATTTAGTTTCTGCAAAATATTTCAATATATTAATTGTCTAATTATAAATATCTCCTTTTATTTTTTTAATTTTAAAGTTAATATATAGACTAATAACAGCAAAAAATATATAATATAAAAGCCATTTGGCATTTATTGTTATTTAATAATTCAATTTTTATAATTACATAATTTAGGAGGTGTTTTATGGATTATTCTGATATCGTAAAAAAACGTTGCAGTATAAGAGCCTTTAAATCCGATGAAATTGAAGAAGAAAAACTAAATAAAATACTTGAAGCTGCAAGATTAGCTCCAACCGCTGCAAACAAGCAGGCCTTTAAAATACTTGTAATCAAAACAAAAGGAAGAGAAGCAGAACTTAAAAGAATTTACAATAGAGATTGGTTCGTAGAAGCACCTATAATCATTGGAATCTGCTCAATCCCTTCAAAAGCTTGGATTAGAGCAGATGGAAAAAACTATGGAGACATCGATGCAGCAATAGTTATGGATCATATAGTTCTTGCTGCGACCAATCTTAATCTTGGCACCTGCTGGGTTGGCGCTTTCGATGTTAAAGCTGCAAGAGAGGTTTTAAAACTTGACACCTCCCTTGAAATAGTAGCCTTTACTCCTGTTGGTTATGCAAAGGAACATAATTATAATAAAATAAGAAAAGATTTAGAAGAATTAGTTCTTTATTTGTAATTTGACTTTTAAACACAAAAATTCAATTTAAAATTGAAAAACTGTAGATGTTTATCTTTCAGGGGAAAGTTTGAATAATATTCACTTTCCCTTTCTGCTTTTTGTTCTTTTTTAAGTATTTACAATTTTTTGTAATTGCATTCTAAAATTCAAATTATATAATCACACTGAGCTTTAAAGATTATTTTATTTTTAAACTTTTAACTTTTTAGCTTTTAAATTTTTATAACATTTAATCTATTCATTCTTTTTGCCACAATTTGTTCATTGAAAATTCTAATAGATTCAAAGTATAATTATGTTAACTAGTATGTTTTTATGCACTTTTTTACTTGCAAAGGAGGAAGTTTATGCGAAAATTCATCTCACTTTTATCCGTAGCACTATTTATAATAACTTTTACACTAATTCCATTTAAAACTTCTTATAGTGTAGCTCAAAATCCAATTTCAAGAAGTGAAGCAGAAAAAAGAGCACTTCAAATTATCAATTTGAAATGGACTTACTCTAAGGACAAAAACGGCTACATAAGCCCTGATAAGGCATCATATGTTACCTCTCCATCACAGTTTAAAGATGTATCCTCAGCTGAGTTTACAGGTATCCCCTATAACTGGGGTGGTTTTGACGGAATAGACACTGCTTCTTATGGTGCTCCATGGACAAATTTTATCGATGCAATAAATAAAGGAGCCTTTGCAGGTAACGTAAACTCAAGTTCAGGAATGGGGTATATTCCTCAAACCGCCGGTCTTGATTGTTCTGGATTTGTACAAGCAGTATTTAATATAAAGGACTGGAAGCTGTCAACATCAACACTGTTTAATAATTATTTTACAAAAATCGATATAAAAGATATAAAGCATATGGATATATTAAACAAGCCTGGAGATCATGTTGTAATATTTGATAGATGGGGAAATTTAAACGGAGTTGATGGTGCTTTCACCTTTGAATCAACAACAGATACTTTTTATGGAGGAATACAGGGAGCAAAAAGATATTTTCTTAGCATGAAGGAAATAAGCAACGGTTATATAGCTGGAAGATATAACTATATTTTAGAAGATACCGTTCAAACAGTTGACAGTTCTGCTTCTACAATAACTCAAAATACACCTTCAGCACCTGCGCAATCTGAAAGCCTTCCTAAACCTGTTAGTACTGGCATATTTGCAAAAATTTCCGACAGCATAACATCGGCAAACTTGAGGAGCATGCCCTCTACATCATCTCCAATAATTACTACTCTCCCTAAGGGAACGATTATATATATAATTAGTTACTCTTCGGGATGGTATAATATAAGCGCAAATGGAAAAAACGGATGGGTATGGGGTGCTTTAGTATCTCCAATACCAACCGGAAAGTATGTGACAGTTAAGGGAACTACCCAGCTTAATATAAGACAAAATCCTTCAACCTCCTCACCTATATTAGGAGTTTTAAAAACCGGACAATATGCTGAAGTTATAGGTTATTCCTCCGATGGAATGTGGCTTAAAATAAGCATAAACGGAATAACAGGCTGGTCATATAAATCCTATCTTTCTTATATTTACTAAGTTTAATTTTAAAAAGAGACTGGTACTAATTATTACCAGTCTCTTTTAATAAGGAAATAAAAATCTAAATCTTCAAAAATAAGGATTTTAAATAAAATATCATAATCAATGACCCCATATTTTATTAAAAACTTTAATTTCCTTATTGTTTAACTTATAATTTTAAAATATGAATTAAACTTTTACCAACTATATTTTTATGGTAAAGGTTATAAGAGTTTTATAACTTATCCACATTTGAAGTAGCAACCACATTAACGCCAAAAACATCCTCAATCAAAACGTCCCCTATTTTAACCGGTGCATTAACGCTTTTATCGTTTATTATTTTCATTAAATCAAATATATTCTTCTTTGGAATTTCTCCTGAGGTTTTAACAGATACCACAGACCTTTCCCCTCCAATAACCTTCATAGTAGATGTCACAGTTCTTTTAGGGTTTGTAACTTCATTCTCAGCATACTCTCTGCCGCGGCTACATATATTTCCTTCAACCTCAATTTTATCATCATATATTTTAACTTTAAGGCTGCATCCCATAGGGCAGTTTATACAGGTTAAATTTCTTTCTTCCATATTTATGCCCTCCTTAAACCAAATTTTATTTCCCCAGATTTAATGTTTTGAAAAACATCCTTTTTAATTTTTATGCTTTCCATCTCCCCTGGGGATACCATAGACTTTTTAGCTTTATAAATTACCTGTCCATCATGCTCTGCGTATATAATCACATTTTTATATACATTATCAACCCTCATAAAGAAATTCACATTATCCTCAACATTTTCAGGATTTATCTTATGAGGAACTACATATCTTATTCCGTCTATTCCCTTTGTGTTTATAACTTCTTCATCCTTTTTGAGCTGTCCCTTTATATATTTTGCTGCCATACGTCCTGCAAGACGGCTCTCCATAGTAACAAAATCAACAAGATCGTGAACATGAACCACATTTCCGCAGGCGAATATTCCATCTATTGAGGTCTGCATAGCTTCTGTAACTATTGGTCCTGAGGTTACCCTGTCTATTTCAACCCCTGCCTCTCTCGAGAGCTCATTTTCAGGTATAAGGCCTACGGATAATAAAAGAGTATCGCATTTTACATATTCAAAGGTTTCTGCTATTGGTTTTCTGTTTTCATCAACCTTTGCTATTGTAACGCCCTCAAGCCTTTCCCTTCCATGTATTTTTACAACAGTATAATTGAATTTGAGGGGGATATCAAAATCATCAAGGCACTGAACGATATTCCTTTTAAGACCTGTTGAATAAGGCATTATTTCAAGAACCATCTTAACCTTTGATCCTTCTAAAGTCATTCTTCTTGCCATAATAAGGCCTATATCCCCAGAGCCTAATATTACAACTTCTTTACCAACGTTATACCCTTCCATGTTTATAAATCTTTGTGCTGCACCTGCTGTAAAAACTCCTGAAGGACGGGTTCCAGGAATGTTAAGAGCACCTCTTGTTCTTTCCCTGCATCCCATAGCACATATTATTGCCTTTGCTTTTATATTAAAAAGTCCTTCTTTTTCGTTTAATACAGTAATGGTCTTATCCTTTGACATATTTAAAACCATAGTGTTAAGACAATATTCTATTCCTAAATCTAAAGCTTTTTTTATAAACCTGTCTGCATATTCAGGGCCTGTTAGCTGCTCACCAAATATGTGAAGCCCAAATCCGTTATGAATACACTGATTAAGTATTCCTCCGAGGCTTTTATCCCTTTCAATTATTAATATATCATCTATTCCTTTTTCTTTTGCTTCTATAGCCGCTGCAAGCCCTGCAGGACCACCACCTATTATAACAAGATCCCTTTCCATGTTATCCCTCCTATTTAGTTTTACCAGTTAATATATAACTTCCGCTTTCAGCCTTAAGTATATTTTCAGGTTCAGTTTTAAGTTCCCTAGATAAAATTTCAACAACTCTTGGCATGCAAAATCCTCCCTGGCATCTCCCCATGCCGGCTCTTAGTCTTTTCTTTACTCCATCAACTGTTTTTGCCCCAAGAGGACAGTTTATAGCATTTACTATATCTCCCTCGGTAATCTGTTCACATCTGCATATTATCTTCCCATAGCGCCTATCCTTTTCTAATGCTATCTTTTTCTCATCATCATTCATATCTATAAATCTTTTTGAAAGTATTCTTCCCTTTTTGAAATCAGATTTAAAGTTAAGAGAAAGACCTTCTTTTTCAAGAAGTTCTAAAACCATACTTGCAATTGCTGGGGCTGATGTAAGGCCTGGAGATTCAATCCCTGCGACATTACCTGCTCCCCTTACAGGAACATCTATTATAAAATCCCCTGTGCTTGGGGTTGCACGAACTCCGCTGAAGGATGTTATTATTTCTCTTAGATTAATATTTTTTACACTCTTTTTAGCCCCTTCAATAACCTCCTCAAGCCCAAAATCTGTAGTTGAAATGTCTAATTTGTCTTCAATTACATGGGCATTAGGTCCTAAAAGAAGGTTCCCATGGGTAGTTGGAGTTACAAGTATACCCTTCCCCTTTTCCGTTGGTGTGTTAAAAATTACTCTATTAACTATATTCCCTTGACTTTTATCAAGAAGGCAATATTCTCCTCTTCTTGGTATAATGCTGAATTTTTGTCCCCCAAGCATCTTATTTATTTCATCAGCATTAATTCCTGCAGCATTAACAAGAAAGTTTGATATAATCTCTCCCTTGCTTGTGCTTATTATAAACTTTTCCTTTTCTTTTACTATATTTGTAACCTTTGCATCAAATATAAACTCTGCACCGTTTAAATATGCGTTCTCGCAAAGTGCAACGGCAAGCTCGTAGGGAGATACTATTCCTGCACTTTTTGCATAAAGTGCTCCTTTAGCTTTATCGCTTATATTAGGTTCGAGGCTTAAAAGTGTATTTTTATCTATTATTTCAAGACCTTCAACACCGTTTTTTAAACCTCTCTTTAAAAGAACATCCAAAGTTTTCATCTCTTCATCGTCAAAGGCTATAACTAATGAGCCATTGTTCTTATAGGGCACGTTTAGCTCGCTACAAAGATCCTTATACATCTTATTGCCAAGCACATTAAGCTTTGCCTTTAATGTGCCTTCCTTTGCATCGTATCCTGCGTGTACAATACCGCTGTTTGCCTTTGTTGCCCCGTTAGCGATGTCGTAGCTTCCTTCTATGACAATAGTTTTAAGGTCATACTTTGAAAGTTCTCTTACAATACATGCTCCAGTTATGCCTGCACCAATTACTGCAACATCATACATATTATTACCTCCTTTAAATATAAAAAGCCATAACGACAAAGCTGCAATACAGCTTTATTGTTATGGCTCTCAATTCTCACCATTAATATTTTATTCTTTATCCTCTGCCCAATATAAAGATGCTTTAACTGCTCTTTTCCATCCTTTAATAAGCTTATTTTTATAAGCCTCATCCATTGATGGTTTAAAGCTTCTACTTATCTTTTTATTCCTCAGTATATCTTCCTTATCCTTCCAAAATCCAACCGCAAGTCCTGCAAGATATGCTGCCCCAAGGACCGTAGTTTCTATTATACGAGGTCTATTTACAGGAACAGAAAGTATATCTGACTGGAACTGCATTAAAAAGTTGTTAGCAGTAGCACCACCATCTACATTAAGTTCACAAAGTTTAATATTAGAATCTTCCTCCATTGATTTTAACACATCCATAGTCTGATATGCAAGAGATTCTAAGGTTGCTCTTACAAAATGTTCTCTTTTTGCTCCTCTCGTAAGACCAAACACTGTTCCCCTTGCATACATATTCCAATATGGAGCTCCTATTCCAACAAAGGCAGGAACTATATAAACTCCATTGCTGTCTGAAACAGATAGTGCTATAT
>JAOADY010000061.1 GCA_026417075.1 Caloramator sp. | reverse complement strand
GTATAGGAATATACAATTCCAACTTTTAAAATTCCTTCAACGATTAAATCAAATATACAATCATTTATCTCAATTGTATTATTTAATTTACAACCCGCAATTTCATTATTATGAATATATTTTAATATTTCATCATAATCAACTTTTTCTTTGTCCTTTAAGTATTTTATCATTGTTTGTATAATAATTGTGCGTTCCATCACACTATTCACCCTTTGTTTTTATATTTATTATCCTGTCTAGGCAATACTCATCAACATTTTTCATTTTACTCCTAATTCCAATAATATTCAAACATAAATATAACCTTTTTTGCGACACAAATTTTGTTTTATTTTCAATATAGTGAAATATATGACACATATTAAGCAAACTATGAATAAATACAAGGATTAAAAACTTGTAATAAATTAACTAAATTAACAAAAAATTCACAATATATGTTGTCATATGTATTTTTTATTAATAACAAAATATAAAAGCCTGTAACCTTTTAAGTTACAGGCTTTTATTGGTCTGGGTGACTGGACTTGAACCAGCGACCTCTTGAACCCCATTCAAGCGCGCTACCATCTGCGCCACACCCAGTCATTAACGCTAATAATATTATACTACTTTTTTTATAAAAAACAATAGCATTGTAAAAAAATCTTAAGCTTTTTCTTCATTTTATATGTACTTATAAGATAAAAATTGTATAATATAAAAGAGGTGATAAGATGCTTAATTTAAATTCCAATGATAAACTTGAAGGTCAGCCTTTTATAGTAAGACAAATTTGTAAAAAAATAAGCCAAAATAACAAAGAATACTACCATCTTCAGATAAGCTATGGAATAAAAAATTACGATGCAAGAATTTGGAATAATAATGAAGAAATTTTAAAAGAAATAACTCCCGGGTGCTTTGCAAATGTCTGGGGAGTTGTTAAAGATTTTAAAGGAATACTTCAAATACATATAGATAAAATAACAAAAATAGATTCTCCCGATGAAAATTTAATAGAAGAAATAACTCCTTCCTGTACTCTTGATAAACTAAAACTGGAAAGTGAAATAAAACATATAATATCTACAATAAAAAATCAAAATCTATCTTTGCTTTTAAATAATATATTTTCTTCAACACAAGTTAAAGAAAATTTTTATAAGAAAGCTGCAGGAGCTGAAATACATCATGCCTATATAGGAGGCCTTGCAGAACATACAATAGAAGTCACTAAAACTGTTGCTTTTCTTTGTAAACTGTATAGTTATATTGACTATGACATAGCTGTTACAAGTGCTCTTCTTCACGACATAGGAAAGATTATTGAACTATCAGATTTTCCCGAAAATAAATATACTGATTCTGGACGTCTTCTTGGTCATATATACTTGGGAGTAGAACTTATAAGCAAAGAGGCTCATAAAATATGTGATTTTCCTGAAGAACTTTTACTTGAGCTTAAGCATTGTATATTATCCCATCACGGAACCCTTGAAATGGGCTCCCCCGTAGTGCCTATGACAATAGAAGCAATAGTTCTTCATAATGCCGATAAAATGAGTGCAGAAATAAATGGTTTTAATCTTGTAATCCAAAGAGACAGCGGAACAGGATGCTGGACAGAATTCAACAGCACTTACAAAAGATATATTAAAAAATAGGCAAAAGCCTTTATAGCGCTTTTGCCTTTTTCTTAATTCTTTTCTTTTTTACAACTTTAAGCCTAAAGAAATCTTCTCTATCCTTTTCTTCTAAAGCATCCTGTATATACTTTACCATTTCTGTATATTTAGGAATCTGAATATTTTCAAGAGCATTTGCCCTTTTTTGAGTCTTTTTAATCTCTACAGCAAGCTTATATACAGAGTTTTCAACCTCTGCAAGTTCCATTACAAGATGTTTTATTTTTTGAAATTTCTTAAAAGCAACATCGATAGATACATTAGTTTGATAAAAGCTGTATACAGGTTGTACATCTTTTTTTTCATATCTTATTTTTGGTATCTCAACACCCATTACACTTTTAAAAAGTATTTCAAACTCGCTGTCTTCCATAGTTGAATCTGCTATATCTTCAACCGCAGCAATACCCATCGTTAGATTTGCCATCATAAGTGCCTCATAGGCTTCTTTAAAGGTTATACTTACCTTTTCCTGAATTTCCTTTGCACTATCAATAAGACCCATCATTTCCCTTATAAGTACATTCCTCTTTTGATCTAAAAGTTCGTAGCCTTTTTTAGAAAATTCGAGGGTTGCCTTTGCACTCATAAGATTGGACTTGGTTGGGGCAACATTAATATCCATTTAATCACCCCCTATAATGGGCATCTATAGTTTTTGAATCTATTCTATCAAGCTCTGACTTTGGAAGTATTGATAATATATCCCATGCAAGCTCAAGGGTTTCATCTATGCTTCTGTTTTCATCAAAATCCTGCTTTAAGAATTTTTCTTCAAAGGCTCTCCCAAATTCAAGATATTTTTTATCTATATCAGAAAGTTCATCCTCACCTATAACCTGTGACAAGGCAATAACCTCCTGAACCCTAGAATATGAAGAAAAAACTTGGCTTGAAACCGCAGGATGGTCATCTCTTGTATAGCCTTCCCCTATTCCATCTTTCATAAGTCTTGAAAGAGAAGGAAGAATATTAATTGGAGGATAAATATTTCTTTGGAATATTTCTCTACTTAAAACTATCTGCCCTTCCGTAATATATCCTGTTAAATCCGGTATAGGATGGGTTATATCATCATTTGGCATAGTCAATATAGGTATTTGTGTTATAGAACCAGATGAATCTTCCATCATACCTGCACGCTCATAAAGGCTTGCAAGATCCGAATATAAATATCCAGGGTACCCCTTTCTTCCCGGAACTTCTTCCCTCGATGAAGATATCTCTCTCAACGCCTCACAGTAACTTGTAATATCCGTCATTATAACGAGTATGTGCATATTATGATTAAAAGCAAGATATTCTGCCGCTGTAAGTGCACATCTTGGAGTTATAATCCTTTCAACAACAGGGTCATCGGCAAGATTTAAGAACATAACAACTCTTTCTAAAACTCCTGATTCTTCAAAGGCTTTTAAAAAATAATGAGCATCGTCATGCTTTACACCCATGGCAGCAAAAACTACTGCAAAATCCTGTCCTTCCTCCTCTGATATTTTAGCTTGCCTTACAATTTGTGCTGCTATTTGGTTATGGGGAAGTCCATTCCCTGAAAATATAGGAAGTTTCTGACCTCTAATCAAAGTTGTAAGCCCATCAATTGCAGAAATTCCAGTCTGTATAAAATTTCTAGGATATCTTCTTGCAACAGGGTTCATAGGACGTCCATTTACATCCATTTTAACTCCACCGAAAATTTCTCCCCCATCATCGATAGGTTCTCCAATACCATTGAATACTCTGCCTAAAATGTCCTTTGATAAATTTATTTCAAGGGGACTGCCTGTAAATCTCACAGAAACATCCCTAACAGACATTCCAGAGGTTGTTTCAAATACCTGAACTATAGCCTTATCATTATGAAGCTGAACAACCTTACCATGTTTTATTCCACTATTTGTCTTAATTTCAACTATTTCATCATAAGAAGCATTATCAACCCCAGACAAAACTATAAGAGGACCTTCAATCTTATCAAGCTGCATATATTCCTTTATAATGTTCATAAAATCACCCCTCATATGCTTCAATAAGACTATCAAAATAAGCTGATATCTGATTTTCAAAATCATCAAATTCATTTTTATAATTATTTGGGATAGAATATTTCATTTTTAATATATCATTATATAACTGGCTTGATTTCACCTTTGAAATAGGTATTCCCTTTTTGATAGTCTCATTTGCATGATCGTAAAAGAGTTTTATAACTCTTAGCATTCTATATTGTTTGTTAAGAGGCACATAAGTATCGTCCTTATGATAGGCATTTTGCTGAAGATAGCCTATTTTAATAAGTTTTGCAATTTCAAGTATAAGCCTTTGTTCATCTGGAAGAACATCTTCTCCAACAAGTTTTACTATTTCAAGAAGTTTGCTCTCTTCCTGAAGAACCTTCAACATTTGCCCTCTAAGATTCATAAAGTCCTCAGAAACATTATCTTTATACCACGAATTAAGTGATGCCAAATATCCACTGTAACTTGAAAGCCAATTTATAGCTGGATAATGTCTTGCATAGGCTAGCTTTTTATCAAGACCCAAAAATGCACCTACAAATCTTTTAGTATTTTGAGTTACAGGCTCTGAAAAATCTCCTCCAGCTGGAGATACTGCACCAATTATTGTAACTGACGCTTCATCATTTCCTAAAGTTGTAACATATCCTGCCCTTTCATAAAATTCAGCGAGTCTTGAGGGAAGATATGCAGGATAACCTTCCTCTGCAGGCATCTCTTCAAGACGTCCTGATATTTCACGTAAAGCCTCAGCCCATCTTGATGTTGAATCTGCCATTATAGCCACGTTATATCCCATATCTCTAAAATATTCTGCAATAGTTATTCCTGTATAAATAGATGCTTCTCTTGCTGCAACAGGCATATTAGATGTATTTGCAATAAGTATAGTTCTATTCATAAGAGGAAGATTAGAATTAGGGTCAATGAGCTTTGGAAAATCTTCCAAAACCTCCGTCATCTCATTTCCTCTTTCTCCACATCCAATATATTCTATAATATCCGCATCACTCCATTTTGCAAGCTGATGCTGAGTCATAGTCTTTCCTGTTCCAAAGCCTCCCGGAATCGCAGCAGTTCCACCCTTTGCAACAGGAAAAAAAGTATCTATTACCCTCTGTCCTGTTATAAGAGGCTTTTCAATAGGCATTCTTTTTTTTACAGGTCTTGGGGTTCTAACCGGCCATTCCTGATACATCTTTATGTCATGCACAGTTTTACCATCATCAACTTTTAAAAGAACCTCTTCTAAATCGTAAGTACCATTTTTAGCTGCATAAATTATCTTTCCACTAATTCCAGGTGGAATCATCAATTTGTGAGTTATAAGAGGTGTTTCCTGAACAGTTGCAAACAAGCTTCCCTCTTTAGCAATATCTCCTTCTTTGACTAAAACAACAACATCCCATTTTTTAGTTAAATCTATGGATGCAAGGCCAATGCCTTCGCTTATAAATCCTCCGGACTTTTCATATATAAAATTCAAAGGCCTTTGTATTCCATCAAAAATATTTCCTATAATCCCAGGCCCTAATTTTACAGATAGAGGCTTACCTGTAGAATTTATTTTCTCTCCAATTTTTAGTCCGGTGGTTTCTTCGTAGACCTGAACTGTTCCAATATCCCCGTCTATTGATATAATTTCACCAATAAGCCTTTTCTCACCAACAGTAACCATTTCTCTCATTTTAAACATTTCCATATTTTTAGCCTTAATAACAGGTCCATTGATGTATGTTATAATACCCTGTATTTTATCCATATAATCACCACCTACTGTAATGCCTCAAAAATCTTCTCACCAATTAATTCCTTAGAATTTAATATTCTGTCTTTCATTGACATATCTATTCTTATATTTTTTTCTTTATCAGTTATTATAAAACCGCCAATAATGTCATTGTCTTCATTCAAATCAACATTCTTATCATTAAACATATTCAATATAACATCTTTAAATCGCTTAAAGTCCTTTGAAGTAATTGTAATTTGTAAATTATTTATTGAATCCATTTCTTTTAAAATTTTACTCAAATCATTTAAAAACATTTCTCTGTATTCATCCTTATCAGTAAAATCATCACAATAAGCCATAAGAGCATCTAAAACTTCATCAAATATCTCTTTTCTTTTTTCAAGTATTATCTTTTTTTCTTCTATCTTCGCTTTTGATATTATTTGAAGTTTTTGCTTTTCAATATTTTTTTCATTTTCTTTTCTTAACTGTTCAGCCTGTTTTTCAAATTCCTTTTTCTTTTCATCTAAAAGGTTACCATATTCTAAATTAAACTTTTTAAGAAGGCTTTCATTTTCCTTTTCAATCTTATCATATATAAGCTTGGTAAAAAGGTTCAACTTTTCTTCAATAGTTATCATGGTATCACCTCAAATCTTTATACCTATAGAATCTCTTACATAGCCTGTTATATAATCTTCATCCTTTATACTTCCATGTCTATCAGGTATTTCAACAATCAAAGGAAGTTTCATTTTCTGTTTTATGTTATTTATTTTATCTCTCATCGATTCAGCTAATTTTTCTGTAATTATTATAATCATAATGTCTTTATTCTTTATAAGGCTGTCAAAAAGCTTTTCAGCTTCTTTTTTATTATTTGTAATTGTTCCTTTAATCCCTGCAAGTCTCATTCCAACAAGTGTATCCCTGTTGTCACTTATAAGATATATATTCATAAAATCACATCCTATAATCTTCCAAGAATCATTATTGATATTATAAGCCCATATATAGCTATACCTTCTGCAAGTCCAACAAATATAAGAGTTTTACCAAGTATCTTAGGATCTTCAGATACTGCTCCTAAAGCTGAAGAACCAACAGCTGCAACGGCAATACCAGCACCAACTGCTGCAAGTCCAGTTGAAAGAGCAGCTGCTATAAATCCAAGCCCTGATGATGAACTTACAGCACCTTCAGCATAAGCAACCTTTGGTATAGAAGTTATAATAATACCAGTTAAAACAGGCACAAGCGAACAAAGATTAATTCTTAAAGCTTTCTTAACCTTCTTTTTGTTTGATTCTTTTCCATTATAAAAATCGATAACTCCCTTTGTTATAGTTGCTATTACTATTAATGTTGCAATTAATAAAAATGTATACATTTTACATCCTCCTATTCTACACTCACTAATGTATTTTGTTTTTTTATTATTTTACTAACTAAGCCTTTTTTAATATTATCTAAATAAGATGATATACAGCAGGGATTATATTCATAACCTGTACCTGAAAAATATTTACTGAAAAGCTCATAGTATTCAAGCCTCAAACCTTGAATAAAGACTATAAGACCCTCAAGCCCTATTATTATTATGTTTCCAAGAACCATAGTTGCAACACTTTCAACATTATTTGCCATCATCTTAGCAAGGGTTGCAAAGGCTATGAAAAGTCCTACATGGTTTATTGCAAATGCACCAACTCTTATAAAAGATAATGTGTTACTTAAAAGGCTTAGAAGAGTTTCAAGTATTCCAAAACCTTCCTCTATATAGTAATCTGCAACAGATTCACTATATAAAGGTCTTATACCTTTTACCAAATTAGCCAGCGGCTCTTTAAGCACCATTATAATTAAAAGCATTATTAATATAACAATAATTGTTTCTGACGAAAGAAATGTTTCTTTATTTAAAATCCTTGCCGCAATATAATACAAAATAAGCCAGTAAAAAGATAATCCTACCACTCCATTTCTGCTGAATATTCCATTTTCAACATCTTTTCTTTTATATGAATTTACGAAATTATAAAGATATCCTATTGAAAGAAGTACTATACCAAGCACAATTGCGGCAATAAGCATTAAATTAATATCTTCCATAGGTCTTACTACCAAAGCATTTATAATATCTTCATATCCAAATACGCTTCCATATAAAAATCCAAAAATCGTCGAACTTATACCAAGCCTTGCAAGTACGCCTCCAAGATTAGGTCGTCTTTTAAATCTATTTAAAATTTCACCTATTAAAAACAAAACAAGTCCCTGTCCCACATCTCCAAACATAGCACCAAACAAGAGCATATAACTTATACCAACAAAGGCTGTAGGATCAAGTTCATTGTAAGATGGTATGCCATACATCTTAACAATAGATTGAAAAGGCGTTAAAAGATAACCATTTTTAAGACATGTTGGAGGATTCAATCCTTCCCTTAAATCCTTAGTTTCTTTAAATATTACAATAAGATTTTTATGATTCTTTTCTAATCTTTTCATTAAATTTCTTTTCTTAAAAAACGGTATCCATCCTGTTAAATAAAAGAATTCATTTGTACATGCAATATAACTTTTAAGTTCCTCAATTTTAAATTCCATGATTAATCTTGAATAATACATTTCAATTTTTTTAAAATTTTTAGATTTAATTTCTGAAAGCTCACTTCTAATTGAATGTATCTCTCTTTTTATTTCTTCCTTTCTTTCATTTAACATATTTATCCAATTCGATGGTGTTCCCTTAAATTTTACATTTATCTTTAATTCATCAAAATTTAAAGACATCAATACCCTATCCACTTCAATCTCAACAGGCTTTGGAATAAAAGCCATAACAACTGCAATATCTATATCGCTATATACTTTAAAAACAATAGATGAAATATTTTCGTAGTTCTTCTTTAGTTTATCGACATTGTATTTTGGAATTATTCCAAACTTCATTTTTATATATTTCATATCTAATACTTCATCTAGATTAATATTTACATGACTTATATATCTTAAATACTGTTCAAGTTTCTCAATATCATTATTTTCCTCATGCAATCTGTTAACTCTTTCATATTTTTCTCTTACAACTTCATATAAATTATTTATTTCATTTACATCATCTTTAAAATCATATTCATCATTTAAATATTTTAATTTAACTTTTCTTTTAATCTCAAAAATATCTAAAATACCCTCCACCTTGCGCTGAATTTCTTGAAGATTTTTCTGACTGTTATATTGTTTTATATAATTAAAATCTAAAAGTGCATCAACATTATCCTGTGCTTTTAATATTGGAAAATTATTCTGATTTATTTCAGTAATAGCATTCATCATATGAACAGATGAAGATAAAATTATATTTTTGGCAACATCATCAACCTCATCCATCTGTCCTATTATATTAATCATTTCCATTTTTTCAACAGCCATTTTACCACCCCAAGCTTTTAACTTTAATTTAAATCACAATAATTAACTATAAGCCTGTTGCTATATGGTTTTAGCAACTTCTCAATAATCTGCTTCTTCTTTTTAGGAAAATATCCTGTTATAAAAAAGAACTGATTTATCCATGCCACATGAGCTTTGTATTTTGAAATATCAACCTCTACTTCAATATGTGCTTTATATTTCATAATATCGTTAGTATAATTATTTTTAATATTGAGCAGTTCTTTATCTAGATTTTCTATATTTGCTTTTAAAGATTTTATTTTATTATTAAGTGCATTAACATACTCTGATATATCTTGAAAATCTTTTATATCTACTTTGTATTCCTCAAAATTTAGAGAACTTAATGCTCTACTTACTTCTATCTCCATAGCATTCGGCACTAAAACCAAAATAAATGTCTCATCTTTATTTTCGTAGATCTTAAAAACTATCGCAGGAATATTTTCATAATTCTTTTTCAATTTATCCATATTGTATTTTATAATTTTACCACATTTAAATTTTACATATCTCATATTTACTAATTCGTAAAAATTATTACTATCTTTTAAATTCAACAAATAATTATTAAGCTTTTTTAAATCTTCATACTCATTTTTTATTTTATGTAAAGTATTATATTTATTAACAACTTCATCATATATTTCATTTATCTTTTGAGCTTCAACTTTAAAATCATACTCCTCATCATCGTAAATTTTATACTCTTTATTTTTTAAATCAAATAACTTTATTATAGAATCAAGCTTTCGCTTAACTTCATCGAGGTAATAATCATCACTTTGGCTGTTGACTTCAAGCGTATTAATTTCATCTAAATTAATTTTTATTTTTTCTTTTAATTCTTTATTAGCATCTGCTAAATCAAAATATTCATTTCTTATTAAATTTCTGAGTACGCTTTCGCTATCGTCCATATATCCTATAATATTTACAACCTGCTTTCTCTTAGATAGCATATTATCACCTCAATTAAATAGCTTTAATTAAATATTTCTTAGTTTCTTCAAAATTCATACCGTATCTTACATTTTCTATCATTGAAATAATATCCTTTATTTCAAATTCTATTAAGTCCATATAAGCTATAACTACAGATAAATCTAATTTAAATCTTTGTTTTGCATATTTAGTTTTAAAATACATATATCTATTCATTCTTCTTTCCATAAAAATTTCTTGAGTTTCATTTTCTTTAAACATAAAAGAATAAGGAGTATCTTTTGTTTTGTTAATAAAGTCTTGTATATCCCTCGAGTAACAAAATTCTTTTATTTTAACATAATTAAATTTCAGTCCTCGGTTTATAGTGTAATTAAAAAGTTCTTCAGGAGTAAGGTTATAATATTTTTTACCTCTATATATCCATTGAAGATTCAACATATCGATATAGCTACCGTATAGTTCAAAAAAAGCCCTCTGATCTCTTTTATCAAGCTTTTTAACGTTTTCCTCCATAATACTGAAAAATGCCCTATCAAGAGCCATTTCAAACCTAAAAAGGCTCTCATCTTCATTGCCATCTATGAGGTTTTTTAAGAAAGGCTCATATACAGTGCCCTCAAGGGCATATATTATTTCTGCAAGGCTTTTAGCCTTTATAATAGCTTCAACATCTATATACCTATACTTACCTGCAAAAACTAAATTTTCTCTAAGATTTGAATAAGATTTATCAATGTGTACCATTCTTGCAGCTTTTTTTAAATCATATATCTCATATTTCATATAAAAGCATTTAAAAAAACTCCTGTAATTTCCATTAAAATAATGTATAAGCTTATCCATATGACTTATAAGTCCTTGTTTTAAATGCCTTTCAAGTTCATCTCTGTGAATATTTGATAAATCAACATCTTTAAAAAATTCTCCGTAAAATGTATTATCCCTCAAATAAGCTGCTATTTCCCGTGTTGATTTTAAAGATATTATTTTTTTATAATCTTCATCCTTTAAAAGTTTTCCAGACATACTTTGTATTTTGGTATTTACAGCTGAAAACTTAACAACATTATTCATATAATCACCTGTCTTTAGCATCTATTATGCTTATTGATTAAAAATGTGATTAAAAATATCTTGAATTAAATTATCCTTTTGAAGCTGAAATTTTCTCTTCATTTCCTCACAGCTTTTATAGGCATCTTCCTTCATAGCTTTTGCATTTTTTAACGTTTCTTGTATTTCCTTTTCTTGCTGTACTTTAATTTTTTCAACTTCCTTATCTATGATTTCAGTTTTTAGATTTTCGATTTCATCCTTTATTCTTTTTTTTCTTTCTTCTATTTCTTTATCAAAGTTTTTTTTCAATTCAGCTGCATTTTTATCAATATGAATTATATTTTTTATTACTTCTTCCATTGATATATCCATAATACATCGCCTCCTAAAATCATAATTCATATTTTATTACTCTAAAATAATTAATACAAATTCTTTAATCTAAATATTATCTGATTTTGGGTTTTATAACATTGTATTAAGCTAATTTTTGAATAAATTATATTTAAATATTTAAAAATCTTTAATTATCATCAAAAATATATTATATATATTAAATCAAATCTTTTTTAACATTTATTTAATTTCTTTATTATATAATTGTAATATATTAAATATATTATAAATTGTATAATAAACATTAATATTTAGTACTTTCGTAAGGAGGTGATAACATGAATAAAAATCAAACTATAAATTTAACAAAAGAAGTAATTGAACAATGTCTTGAAGAATCTATTGAAAAAAATGAAGACATAAAAAATAAGCCCTGTTAAAATCAAACAACAGGACTTATTTTTTATAATCTTTTATATTTTATAATCAACAACTATCCTATTTTCTTTTACTTTGCCAATAAATTCAGCTATTTTAACATGCTCCGGATGTTTTTGATATTTCTCTAAATCCTCTAGAGTTTCAAATTCAGAATAAAGAACAACATCATAAGCTACATCGGAATTATTGATATTAATTCCTACTTCAATATGTTTTATTTCAGTAATAGTTTCTTTTAATGCCTCAAGTTTTGACTTTATTATTTTTGCATTTTCTTCTTTATTATTTCCTTCAGATTCCTTTTTAAGCTTCCATGCAACAATATGCTTTATCATGATAGCACCTCCAAAACTATTTTAACCTTTGTTTAGTGTCCTTACAATATATATAATTTTTATTTAAGTATGTTTTTTAGATTTTGATAAATTTTATCTACACTCCCGAGCAAATCGTGTAAAAAATTAGAGCCTCTACTTACAATAAGTCCCGTGAGTGCATATCCTAAGTATTCTATGCTAAGATTAATTCCAAAAAATTTAAAAAGATCTACTTTAGCCAGTACACATATTAAAATTCCTACTACTATACTCCCAATCCTATCAGCACTAAGTCCTTTTTCTTTTTTTATTAATTTTATAGTTTCCCAAATCGACTCAGTAAAAAGTGCAATTATTAACAATTTATCCATATAACTCTTCCTAATTCATACTCTATTTAAAATATATTCATTTAATATAATATTTATTCTGTAATTACTAATAATAACCAAATTGAAAATATTCTGCACAATTGTATAGAATTCCACTTGAAATATAAATAAAAAAAATATAAAATTATAGGAGAGATTGTTTAAATTTGTCTAAAGAGGTGCAAAAATGCGGCTAATAAGTATAGAAAAAGCAAAAACTGGGGATGTTCTTGCTCAAAGTATTTTTGGTGTAGACGGATGTTTGCTTCTAAGAGAAGGGATTGCATTAAATAATAAATATATAAACAAATTAATTGACCTAGGTATAGTATATGTTTACATCGAGGATGAAAATCTTGATGACATAAAACCTTTAGATCCAGAGTTTCTTAAAGTAAAAACTGAAGCGGTTCAATCTTTATCTACAGTTTTTTCAAAGATTGAACATACAGGTTCTTTAGAAATTAAAAATGCATTAAGTGCAATTTCTTATATAGTTGAATATTTAATAGAAAATAAAGAAATTAATTCTACATATCTTCTGGAATTAAAAACCTTTGATAATTATACATACGTTCATTCTTTAAATACATGTGTGCTATCTCTTTTCTATGGAGTTCAAATGTCTTATTCAAAACCTATGCTTATAGATTTAGGCGCAGGTGCGCTTCTACATGATATAGGAAAGACAAAAATTCCTATTGAGATATTAAACAAAAATGGAAAACTTACAGATAATGAATATGATATAATAAAAACTCATCCAGAACTTGGATATGAAATGGTTAAGAATATTGATTGTATAAATGAAAGAGGGAAATCTATAGTTCTTGAACATCATGAAAGAGTAGATGGAAAAGGTTACCCCTTCGGATTAAAAGGAGATAAAATATCAAAATATGCAAAAATCACGTGCATTAGCGATGTTTATGACGCAATAGTTAGTGATAGAGTATATCGGAAAGGATTTGCAGCTAATGAAGCCTATGAATTTATCCTTGCAAATGGAGGAACTTTTTTTGATATGGAACTTGTAGAGATATTTAGAAATAACTTTTCACTATATCCTTTAGGAGTATGTGTTAAGCTTTCTAATGGTCTTAAGGGTTTTGTCGTTGGCCATAATAAGGGCTTTCCTGATAGACCTACAGTTAGGATATTATGTGATGAAAAGGGAAGAAAAATATCTCCCTATGAAATAAATCTCGTAGATACAATAGATATTTCAATAAAAGGTTTGGTAATTTGATTAAAAGGCTTTTCATCTAAAACGATGAAAAGCCTTTTAAGATGACTTTATTTCATTTATTATTTCTTCTATAAAATCGTTTATCTGCATATCCTTAACTCCTGGTATGTAAAGACCATGTTTATTAAAAGGAATTAGATACTTGCGACACTCTGCACTAAATACTGCTTCAGCAATAACAGGAGTTACTTCTCCAAGCATGCTGTTTGGACAAACTATTCCTATCGGTCCAATTATACAGTCTAGTTTTGCATTTTTACAGCAAAAGCATATTGCATTCTCACCACTCGCACCTTCATTTGCACCTGATTTTACCATGTTAGCCGTAGCATAAGCATTTGTACCTAAGGCAATTATCTCTATATTTCCGTCTAAAGCTTTTCTTATTCTTTCTATAATCGTCTTTCCAAGTCCTCCACCTTGTCCATCTATTACTGCAATTTTCATATATTCCTCCATAAACATATCTTAGTTTTGTTAAGTTATATGATATTTGAATTTCATCTCCCCTTTGAGTTATCTTAAATATAACCAACAATAAAACACCTCCAAAGGAGAGATGAAATTATGTGCAAATTAATCAATAATCTTTCATGCCCAAGATGCCAT
>JAOADY010000057.1 GCA_026417075.1 Caloramator sp. | reverse complement strand
TGCCTTCGGCATGCCTATTTTTTATAAATTTCCTATTTATTAAAAACTATTTTTTAGAATTTAGTAAAAACCTAAGTAATTTTGAGTAATTATACGTCTAGCTACGCTATTTTTTCATATTTACTTAACACAATCTTATTTTTGTTGTTCATCCTGAATCAAAGTTCCTTTTGCAATACTTTGAGCTATTTTTACTATCTGGTTCATATTTTTTACATCTCCGCTTAAAACGATAAGTATATCCCCCTGTTTCCACTTAATAATAAAAGTTTCATTTTCTATATCGATTCTGCATGGATACTCTCCTATAATACCATTAGGAGGTAAGTCAAGATTTTTTTTGCTTTCATTTAAGTAAATTCTATTTCCACTGTCAAAGTATATACAATAAAAGGAAGGATATTTTACCGGCGGAATTACACCGATTTCCCAAGGAATAAACCCGTCTACAATCTTATCGGGGATTATAAGCTTAAAATTAAGATATTTTTGTGCCTCTTCATAACTTTCAACAGTTTTTGAAAGAACCCCATCATTTATTATATCAGAGGGGGGCAAAGATTCAATTTGAAATATATAATCCTTTAATATTTCATTAATTTTTAAATAATCATAAGTAGTTTTTGATATTACAACATTATCCACAAAATATTCTTCAATATAAGGAAGATTTATTCCATTTGTTTCTTCAAGTCTGAATTTTTGCATATAATTATGATCATTCAATTTCCATTTTATAGCAATAACCTTTAACCTCCTATTATCTTTTACTTCATAGCCTAAAAACTCATAGTTTTTATTATTTATTGCATCATTTATATTTTTTTCCACTTGCAATATATAGGGTTTATCTATTGGAAAACATTCTTTAATCCTTATTTTCCCATCATAATATATAAATCTATTATCATTATATATTTCTATAGTTTTTATATTCCCTAAGTTTTCTATTCTAAGTTTATCAGGATAAACATAGTATATCTCGCTAACTGACTTATTAATACCACTTTTAACCCCTAATGCTTCTTTCTTTTCTATATATCTTATGGATTTTATACTTTTGTTCTCTAAAGCATTAATACTCATATAGACAGCATTGCTTATAATATCTATGCTTTTCATGTACCAATAAATTCCAGAAAACAATCCTATAAGAATTATAAAGAATAAATTTGCTATAATTTTTTTATTATTTCTTGGCATATTATCCCAACCCATGCCTTTTTTATATTTATATTCAAATATTTAAATATAAATTTCTTTATTTTAAATTTAACTATAAAATAAGCTAGGCAATGTGCCTAGCTCATTTATTTTGTATATTTCTTATAAATATATCCCTTTAATCCATTATAATTTATCTTATACCAATTTCCAACTTCGTCTTCAACAACAACCTCTGTTCCGTTCTTATAAACTCCAAGAATCTTTGAAGATACATTTGCAGCTGCTCTTATTCTAAGCCCTTTAAGAGCAACAATCTTAACAGTCTTAACAGTTTTATCAGTTTTAACTGGAGATTCTATAACTTCTTTCGTTTGTTCTACATTAGTTGTATATAGTGTCCAAGTCTTTGAAATCGTTGGGCTTATTGTTCCCTTATTCTTAATATAATCTATTATCATGCTTCTAACCTGTCCGTCATCTCCAAGAAGTTTAGCAGAATCGTAAACCACTATACTCATATCCCCTGGCTTTAATCCTACTGCATCCATAAATCCTCCACCACCGTTAAAACGATAGTTATTTATTGCAACAGTAAATACATCTGTATCTTTTATTAATTTTCCATTATATTTAAGATTTTTTATTCTTTGCCCTATTGGCTGAGTAAGATCTATATCATAAGTTGCTCCGTAAAGCATATCAAGATTATAATCAGGAATATTAAGCTGAGTATCCTTTTCAACTTTATCTTCTGGTTTTGAAACCTGCTTATAATATCTTACAGACCATTCAAGCCAATCCTTAATCTGCTTTCCATTCATCTTTATACCATACAAAAAGTTTTCATAAACATAAACAGACATTATATCTTTAATCTTTATATCTCCACTTGGTATATAGGCAGATAAACTAAGAGGTGCAGCTATCGAAAGCTGTGTATTTGCAAATGTTCTTTGTACTTCATTAACAAGATCCATTATTGCTGTAGGTTTAACAGTTTGCTCTTTTCCGGAATACTCTCCAGTTGATTTTCCAATTACTGTATTAATATAATCTATTGTTTTATCTTGATAACTCTGCATTGCATTCATTAATTCCACATCTGCTGCAACTGATGAATCCATTTTTACATTTTTGCTTGTTACTTGTCCAACATTACCTTCAGAATCAACATATATATTAACTTGTGATATATATTGCGCATTTTTCCCTGGCTGAGTTACTATAACATTTTTTCCATCAGGATTTTTATATACATTCTGAGCTATATTTCTATGCGTATGTCCACATATTATAGCATCAATACCTGATACTCCCTGAGCAATAGCCTTAATCTGGTTTTCAGGAATAATATCAGTAGGGCTCTCTTCACCACTGTGAATAACTGCTACAATCTTATCTACGCCTTCTGATTTAATAATTGGAACCCATTTTTTTGCCTCATCAACAAGATCATTAAATTTTAATCCTTTATAATTTGCCTCATTCTCCCAGCTTGAAATAGTCTTAGTTGTAAGACCAAGTACTGCAATTTTTTGTGTTTTACCGTTTATATTAAAGCTTTTAACAACATAAGGCTTTACATAGTTTGTACCATCAGTTTTATATGTGTTAGCTGAAAGAACAGTAATACCTTCATTGTTTGCGTCCTTTATAATTCTATCTAAATTTTTAAGACCATAATTAAACTCATGATTTCCCAAAGTCCATGTATCATATTTCATTATGCCCATTGCTTTTATCATAGGATATTCTGATTTTGTATCTATTTTATTATAATAATAAACTAATGGTGTTCCTTGAATCATATCACCTGCATCAACAAGCATAACATTTGGATTTGATTTTCTTTGCTCTTTTACATATGTCGATACTTTCGCAAGCCCCTGATCTGCTGCTTTTCCTGTATAATAATCGAGAGGATATATATTGCCATGAACATCGGAGGTTCCAATTACAGATATAGCCTTTGAAATATCTGTAAGTCTTGAATTAATTACAGTATCTATTTTACCCTTTGCTTTTACGTTTTCAATTAATGCATCTCTAACAAGGATAAAAGTATTAACTTTTGGATCTTTACCACCTGCATCAACAAACCCTGTAAACCCATCTCCTCCAGTTGCCATAAAATCATTTGTTGCTACCTTTAATATTTCACTATCACTTATAGGCGATCCATTTTCCCTAACAATATCAACTACCCTTCTCATTGATGGTTTTGCATAATCATATTTAACTTTAAGACCAGAAATTTGAATACCTTTTCCTCCATCCATTACTGCCTGTTCAAGCACCTTTTTAATCTGCGCCTTATTCATTTGAATTACACAAATTGTATTATCAAAGGGCATAATATAATTGATTGTTCCAACAGTAATATCTCCCTTTGGAACATCGATTCTTATTCCACCGTTATTTTGCATTCCAACATCTGCATTGACTTTATTTTTTATAACATCTGTTATCCAGTTTCCAAGATATGATTCACCATAGGGTGACCATTTATTTGTACAAATTTGAGTTCTCGTTAGATTTGTATCTGCTTTTCCTATTACAACACTAAATGTCGGTTCAATTTCCTTTTTAGCTTCATCAACAATAGCTTTTATCTGAGAGTCCACGATTGGATTTTGAGCTTTATATCCATTTGGCTTATCTGTAGAAATATCTATATAATTTGCAGAAAAAGATACCTTTTTATCTGAACCTATTGTCATCTTAGCATGAATAAATCCTTTTCCTGAACTATTTGCAATCATAACAGGAATACCTTTTTTTGAAGATTTAGTATTTGCAATAGTATGTGAATGTCCTCCAAATACCGCATCTACACCTTCAAGCTTATCTGCTATATCATAGATAGAAGGATATATTTTATCGCTTCTATCTCCTTCGTGCATTAAAGCTAAAACAACATCAGCTCCTTTATCCTTAACTTCCTTAACAAGGCTGTTTATTTCAACAGCAACATCTTTAAATTCATAATTCTCAACAAACTTTGGAAGAACTATTGTAGGTGTTTCTGTTGATATTGCCCCAATTATTGCAATTTTAATTCCATCTTTTTCTATAATCTTATACGGTTCAAATACCCTCTTACCTGTTGTTTTATCATATAAATTTGAACAAACTATAGAATATTTTGCATCCTTCACTGTGGTATTAACTATTGTGTCAAGTCCCCAGTCAAATTCATGATTCCCAAGTGCAGTAACTTCCATACCTATATTGCTTAATACCTTTTGCACAGGAATCCCCTTAAAAAAATTAGACATTGGTGAGCCTTGATATAAATCTCCTCCACCTAATATAAGCGTTTTTTCAGGATTTGAATTTTTAATGTCGCTTATATTTTTAGCAAGTACTGCAGCAACTGGATTTCCACTAGTATCTTCAAGGGTTCCATGAAAATCAGTAATTTCAATGATGTCAAAAGTTTTAACATTCTCTTGAGCCTTTACTTTAGAAGTATTAATTGGTAATACTATGGTTGCAATTAATAAAAAAGAAAGAAATAAGCTTGTAATTTTTTTGAAATTAGTTTTTTTCAAAATACTCCCCCCTATTTTTTTCATATATTTTTAAAATTCTTCTTATTTCTTATAAATCCTTTATAAATCGTAAGACTTTTTTCGACAAATTATAAAAATGCTATAAAAAGCTAAATTTACTTAATGTTTCATTAGCTTTTTATAGCATGCAATATTAAAACCTAAATATATCTTTCTTTATCTTTTTAAATAGTGGTGGAAGAGGCATTGTTATCGTTTGTCCCTCAAGATATTTCAGGTTTTTGGGACAATCTGTAAATATAAGCTTGTAAGCTATTAAAAGCTGATTTGTAAGACCATATTTATTAAAAAAGAAACTATTTATTTTTTTATCACCATACTTAGGGTCACCTAATATTGGATTCCCAAGGTGAGCCAAATGTGCTCTTATCTGATGACTTCTTCCGGTTATTAAATCTATATCTATATGAGAAAACTGACCTACGCTTTCTATATTTATAATCCTTGTTTCAATCTTTTTCGAATCTTTAACATAATCTTTGCTCACATAGGATTTATTAGTTTTGTTGTCCTTTAAAATATAAGCTCTATAAGTACCCTCTGAAATTTTTCCTTTAATTATTGAAGTATAATACTTTTTTATTTTTCCGTCCCTTATCATCTCATTCACAGATTTTAAAGTTTCATAGTTCTTTGCAAAAATTACAAGCCCTGATGTGTTCCTATCAAGCCTATTGCATGGAGATGGCGAAAAAGTCTTTTCTTCGTCAGGATTATATTCACCCTTATCATATAAATAAGCCAAAACAGCATCAGTTAATGTCAAATCTTTGCCTTCGTCAGGATGAACAAGGGTATCTGTCCCTTTTACAGCTACTAATATATTTTCATCTTCATAGGCAGTATCTATTTCATAATCTATATCTATAAACCTCATCTTTCTATCTTGTTTTTTATCTTCAATCTCAAAATTGAATTTTATTAAATCTCCTTCAGATAATATGTATTTTTCGCTGGATTTGTTTCCATTTACAGTTATTTCTTTTTTCCTTATAGCCTTATATATATTTCCAAGGGACATATTCAATAGATACTTTCTCAAAAATCTATCAAGTCTTTGTCCTGCTTCATTTTCTTTGATAACTATTTCTTTCATACTCATCCCTCTTTATTTATTTTTTCTTTATAATAACTTTTATATTCTTTTCAGTCAATAAAAAGATAGGCCTATTAAAACAGGCCTATCTGCATGAAGCAGTGCTATAAAGCTGATCAACCGTAAACCTTTTACCAAAGAAAGAATTCCTATAGTCAATTACAAATCCCTTAGTATATCCAGCCATCTCCTTATCGAAAATAACCTTAATTCCTTCTGCTTCATATACATTATCGGTATCCTTTGGCTCATCCAGAGCCAATCCAAGAGTTGGGCCGCCTCATCCTATGCCAGCGATATATACCCTTACTCCGTAATTCTCACCTTTTTTACTTAGTTTTTCTTTTAAAATTTCCGCAGCTGAATTTGTTATTTTAATCTCCATTTTTTAACCTCCATTCATATATACCCTGTATAGGTATATTGTAATATTATTTGAACTTAAAATCAATGGAATTTTTATGGAGATTATCCTATATTCTTATCTTATTATTTTATTCAACTGCTTTAAATTTTGATAATTATATTTTCCCCTTTACTTATTCATTTTATTTATTATTTCATCTACAATCGATTTGAAATCTTCCTTCATCTTTCCAAAAAGCTCAACTCTTCCCTCATCTGAAAGCTCCATTAAATCGTTATCAAGAGGAAGTTCTCCTAAAAGGTCTATTCCTATTTTCTGTGCTGCCCTTTGAGCTGCATTTTCACCAAAAACTTCAATCTTTTTATTACACTCAGGGCAAGTTATGTAACTCATATTTTCTATAACTCCTAATACTTTTACATTCATTTTTCTTGCCATATCTACTGCCTTTGAAACTATCATAGATACAAGATTTTGAGGTGTTGATATCATTACTATACCTGTAACGGGTATCGACTGCATAACCGTTAATGGAACATCTCCGGTTCCTGGAGGCATATCAACTATTAAATAATCTAAATCTCCCCAAATTACATCAGTCCAAAATTGTTTTACAGCTCCTGCAATTAATGGTCCTCTCCAAACTACAGCCTGCTCTTCATATTCAGTTAAAAGATTCATCGACATGACATAAACACCTGTAACACTTTGTGCAGGATATATTCCATCCTCAGTTATTTCAAGAGTTCTATTGCTCATCCCAAATAACCTTGGAATACTCGAGCCTGTAATATCTGCATCAAGAATTCCAACTTTATATCCTCTGTTTTTAAGTTCACATGCTATCAATGAAGATATAGTTGACTTACCAACTCCTCCCTTACCACTCATAACTGCAATTATATTTTTTACTTGATTTAGAGGATTGTTTTCAACCATGCAGCTGTCTTTATTGCATCCGTCCTTTGATGGACAGCTATCACAATTTGCCATAATATCATCTCCTTAATTTTATTAACAAATTTATTATAATTCATATATTCATTATTGAAAACATTGTATGAAAATATGAAAAATAAAAAATTTTTAATTGACTTATTCTGAAAGTACATGATATATTATACTTAAATTCTAATTCCAATCTGCAAATTTGCTTAAATTGGAATTTATTTTTTAAAAATTGCGCAAACGGTTGCATATAATAATTATTAAGATGGTGATGTTATGGAAAAATATTTTTTAGTTGATGAATGGAATGTTATTGAAAATGGGTTTAATCAAGAAAAAAACAGACTTGCAGAAAGCGTAATGAGCCTTGGAAACGGCTATATGGGGATTAGAGGAAATTTTACTGAATATTATTCTGGTGATTCTCTTAAAGGTACTTATATAGCCGGAGTATATTATCCCGATAAAACAAGGGTCGGATGGTGGAAAATAGGCTATCCTGAATACTTTGCAAAGGTTCTTAATGCACCAGATTTTACAACTATAGATGTTTATATTGAAGGTGAAAGACTTGACCTTGCAAAGGTAAAATTTAAAAAATTCAAAAGAAACCTTAATATGAAAATGGGTTATCTTGATATCGAATTTACAATTTGTGATGAAAAGAATCGCGAAACTGAAATAAAAACAAAAAGATTTATAAGCATGGCTCAGGGTGAAATTGTAGCTATTTCCTATAGTATAACTCCATTAAACTACAGCGGAAAAGTAGAATTTATACCTTTAATCGATGGAGATGTTTCAAATGAAGATTCAAACTATGGCGAAAAATTCTGGGATGAAGTTGAAAAAAAAATAGATAAATTTTATGGATATTTAACAATGAAAACTAAAAAACTTGACTTTTATGTATGCACATCAATGAAATACGATGTTTATTATAGTGGAAATAAAAATGAATCAGAGGTTCAACCTATAGTTAAAGAAAAGTTTGTTGGAAGCAAGTATAAAATCTGTTGTAATATAGGGGAAACAATTACTCTTTATAAGTATATAGCTGTTACATCAAATAGATACTATGAAAATAAAGAACTTGTTTCAAAAGGGAAGGAATTGCTTGAAGAAGCATATTTAAAGGGTTTTGATAATTTATTTAATGAACACTCTAAAGCACTTGAATACCAATGGAAAGAAAGCGATATTGTAATTGATGGAGATGTTGAATCTCAACAAGCAATAAGGTTTAATATCTTCCATTTAAATCAAACCTATAATGGAAAAGATCCTAGGCTTAACATAGGTCCTAAAGGTTTTACAGGTGAAAAATATGGAGGAAGCACCTACTGGGATACAGAAGCCTTTTGTTTTCCATTTTATTTAAGTACCCATGATAAAAGCGTAGCAAGAAATCTCCTCATTTATAGATACAATCATCTTGAAAAGGCAAAGGAAAATGCAAAAAAATTAGGATTAAAAGGTGCCCTTTATCCTATGGTTACAATGAACGGTGAAGAGTGCCACAACGAATGGGAGATAAC
>JAOADY010000046.1 GCA_026417075.1 Caloramator sp. | reverse complement strand
ACAGCTGCTTAATACAAATTAGTTAATTTTTAAGTTATCCACAGGTAATTGGGATAGCTTATTTAAGTGCGTCTAAAATTGTATAAAATTATACACAATCGAGGATTTACTAAAATTCGAATTGTGCAATTTCCTCAATTACTTTTTAATTTATAAAAACTATATTTTTTATAAAATACTTGAGCTTCAATAAATATTTATATTTAAAAGTATATTCTAAACAGTTCAATTTGCTAAAATGTGAATAAATATATATTTTTGAGATTAGCGAAGTAAAGAAAAATTATACAATGCTTTTAAACTTTTTAAGTCTTAATGCGTTTAAAAGTACTGAAACCGAGCTGAAGCTCATTGCCGCAGCTGCAATCATGGGGTTTAGCCTCGGCCCACCAAAGAATGTTAAAATTCCTGCAGCAACAGGTATCCCGAGGGTATTGTATCCAAAGGCCCAAAAAAGGTTCTGCTTTATATTTTTTATTGTTGCTCTGCTCAGCAAAATTGCAGTTACAACATCAAGAATATCGCTTTTCATAAGAATTATATCCGCTGATTCTATTGCAACATCCGTTCCGGAACCTATCGCAATTCCAACATCCGCTTGTGCAAGAGCTACAGCATCGTTAATTCCATCTCCAACCATAGCAACCTTTTTACCTTCATCCTGAAGCTTTTTAACATAGGAAGCCTTATCCTGTGGCAGTACCTCTGCAAAGACTCTATTTATTCCAACTTCTCTTGCGATAGATTCAGCTGTATTTTTATTATCCCCTGTTATCATTGCAACCTCAATTCCCATCTCCTTAAGCTTTTTTATTGCCCTCTTGCTGTTTTCTTTAACAACATCAGCAACAGCTATTACTCCAGATACTTTTTTATCTATTGCAATAATCATAGGGGTTTTTCCTTCCCTTGATAGCGCATCGAATGTATCTTCAACATCTTTAATATCTATTTTCATATCGATAAATAATTTTTTGTTTCCGAGGACTACATTTCTATCGTTTACAGTTGCTCTTATTCCATGCCCTGGAATTGCTAAAAAGTCTTTTACAGGAAAAAGATTTAAATTTCTTTTTTCAGCTTCTTTAACTATAGCCTCTCCCAAAGGGTGCTCTGAGGCTTTTTCACAGGATGCAGAGTATTTTAAAATATCGATATCTTCAACTCCTATGCTTATTATATCTGTAACCCTTGGTTTTCCTTCGGTAATCGTTCCAGTTTTATCGAATACAATTGTATTTATTCTATGCGCCATCTCAAGGGCAGCGCCAGACTTTATCAGCACGCCATTTTCAGCGCCTTTCCCTGAGCCTACCATTATGGCTGTTGGGGTTGCAAGACCAAGGGCGCAGGGACAGGCTATTACAAGAACCGAAATGAAGATAGTAAGTGAGAATATAGTACCCTTTCCTGCAATATACCAAGCAATACCTGAAATAAGAGCAATAGTAATAACAATCGGCACAAAGTAACCTGAAATGATATCAGCAAGTCTTGCAATAGGTGCCTTTGAAGCTTGAGCCCCTTCAACAAGTTTTATAATCTGCGATAGAGCAGTATCCTTCCCGACCTTTGTGGCTTTAAATTTTATCATTCCATTTTTGTTGATGCTTGCACCAACTACCTTATCACCAGCTTTTTTCTCAACAGGCATGCTCTCACCAGTCAACATCGATTCGTCAATTGAGGTTGTACCTTCAATTACTATTCCATCAACGGGGATTTTTTCACCGGGCCTTACAATAATAATATCTCCAACTTCAACCTCATCTATAGATATTTCGATTTCTTTTTCATCTTGAATAATTCTTGCTGTTTTTGGTGCAAGATTAATGAGTTTTTTAATCGTTTCTGATGTTTTCCCCTTTGTTTTTGCTTCAAGGTATTTCCCAAGAAGAATAAGGGTTATGATTGTTGCTGCTGATTCAAAGTAAAGATCCTTTGCATATTCCATATTTCCTCTTGAAATTTCATATATTGCAAATAGCCCATAAGCAAGTGCAGCGGATGTGCCAATTGCAATTAGAGAATCCATATTAGGGCTTCCCTTAAGTAGAGTTTTAAAACCAACTTTATAAAATCTTCTTCCTGCAATAACTGAAGGTATTACAAGAAGAAGCTGAAGAATTGCAAAATTTAAAGGATGCTCCATATGATCTATTATTTTTGGAAGAGGCATACCAAGCATATGTCCCATTGCTATTATAAGAAGAGGAAGAGTAAATGACGCAGATATTATAAAGTTTTTAAAAATATCCCTTGCTTCTTTATCTTTTCTTTCCTTATCGCTGTCACCTTTGACATCTTCTTCATCTATAGGGGTATAGCCTGCTTTTTTTATAGCATCCTTAATCATAGAAAGCCTTACCTTTGAAGGGTCATATTCAGCTGATAGTTTTTCAGTTGCTATATTAACTTCTGCTTTTATAACTCCATCTAGCTTTTTAACTGCCCTTTCAACAGCCTTTGCACAGGCAGCACAGGTCATACCTCCTATTCTAATAATTATTTCCTTCGATTCTTTTTCTTCCTTTGCAGTATAGCCTGCCTTTTCTATTGCAGATATTATTTCATTAATTGAAGTTACATTTTCATCATAATTTACATAAAGCTTTTCAACGGCAAAATTTAAGTTTACATCAGTAACTCCTTTAACCTTTGACGAAGCCCTTTCAATAGCCTTTGCGCAGGCAGCGCAGGTCATACCTCCTATTTTTAATATCTTTTCCAAGATATCACCTACTTTCCTATTAGTTTTTCAAGTATATCCATAACTTCATCTATTTTTTCTTCACCAGAATTGTTTATAAATGCAGTCTTTACGCAATGATTCAAATGCTGCTTTAAAATAAGCATATTTGCCTTTTTTAAAAGAGACTGTACTGCTATTATTTGATTTGAAATATCAACGCAGTACCTGCCTTCGTCTATCATCTTTAAAATACCGTCGATTTGGCCTCTTGCGGTTTTTAGCTGCTGCATAGCTTTTTTCTTTTCGGCGTTCATATTTTTCCTCCTGTTTATATTTAAAAACCAACCCCTATGGGGAGGGGGGTATACTTGTGTTTATTATATATCATAAATAAATTATTTTCAATATTTTTATCAAATGTACTAAAATGCCAAATAGGAACTTTAGTTTGAAAATATAAAGGTTAGTATAAAAAAATAATAATGGGTTATTGACATATACCCAAAATAATTATAAAAGGAGATGGTTTTATGCCAAGAAGAGATTGTACAGGATCAGCAGGATTAGAACCAATGACAGGAAGAGCAATGGGATTTTGTAATTCAAACAAAGCTTCAATAGGAATAAGAGGATTGGGTTTTGGTATTGGATGTAAAAAAGGCTTTGGATGGAACAGATTTAATTACAATGATGACCCAAAGGACATACTTAAAAAGCAAAAAGCTATCCTGCAGGAGAGGCTTGAGGTAATAAATAAGCAACTAAATGAATATGAATGTGAAGAATAAGATGTGGCTTTCTATAATATCATCAATTTAAAAAAATTGAAGAATATTTTTGAACAGAGTATATAAAATTATATCCTGTTCTTTTAAAAAACTTTTAGAATTATAATGCAATCTTTGCAATTTATATTGACTAAAATAACATATTTTGTTAGTATTAAATTGGAACACGAAGTTCCAGATAGGTGATATTTTAAGATGTAGAACTAAACCCACGAAGGGTTAACCTTCGTGGGTTATTTTTTGTTCTTCTATAAAATTTGTGATTAGGAGGTATTAATATGAATAAAAAACTATGGGAGAAATGTATAGAATTTCATGGACATGAATGCCCAGGACTTGCAATAGGTTTTAGAGCCTGTGAAATTGCGGTAGAAAAGCTTAATTTAACTTTTTCTAAGGATGAGGAGATTGTATGTATAACAGAAAATGATGCTTGTGGTGTAGATGCTGTACAAGTTGTAACAGGATGTACAATGGGAAAAGGAAATTTAATATTTAAAGACAGAGGTAAGATGGCCTTTTCATTTATTAAAAGAAATACAGGAGAAGGAATAAGAGTAGTCTTGAAACCTTCAAATAAAGAAATGTCAAGAGAAGAAAGAAAACAATATATTTTAGAGGCACCAGAAGATGATGTATTTGAAGTAAAGCCTTTAAGTGTGAAATTGCCTGAAAAAGCAAGAATTTTTAACAGTATAGTATGTGAGGAATGTGGAGAAACTGCAGCGGAACACAGGATAAGAATTCAAAATGGAAAGAAGGTTTGTTTGGACTGCTTTAAAGAATACACAAGAGGATGGTAACAATGCAAGTAGATATTATTTACAAAAAATATATAGGCAAGAAAAAATATGTATTTATAATGCTACTTTTAATTTTATTTATACTATCTTTTATAGCTTTAAATTTAGGTGCTAGTAAAATTACACTTATAGACTTAATTGGATTTTTTAGTGGAATAAATAACCAAGATGCAAATTTAATTTTTTGGAGGATAAGATTTCCAAGGATACTTGCTGCAATTATTGCAGGTGCAGCACTCTCTATATCAGGATGTATAATGCAAAACAACTTAAAAAATCCTCTTGCTTCTCCATTTACTCTTGGTATTTCAAATGCAGCAGCCTTTGGCGCAAATGTTGCAATAATTTTGTTAGATGCAGGCTCAACTCAAAGCAGTACAAAGGATGCGGTAATAATAAATAATCCTTATATAGTAAGTGTTTGTGCATTTATATTTTCAATATTTGCTACACTTATTGTTATAAAACTTGCAAAACTTAAATTTTTTAGTAAAGAGGCAATAGTTCTATCAGGTGTAGCATTAGGTTCACTTTTTACGGCAGCTACAACTCTTATACAATATTTTGCACAGGATTATCAAGTTGCTGTAGCAGTGTTTTGGACATTTGGAGATTTAGGAAGGGTGTCTTATAAGGAAGTATTAATTATGGCAGTGGCTACATTAATATCCTATACATATTTCTACGTACATAAATGGGATTATAATGCATTAGAGGCATCTGATGACATTGCAAAATCTTTAGGTGTTGATGTGGAAAAATTAAGATTAAGAAGTTTGTTATTAGTTTCATTTGCAACAGCAACATCAGTATCTTTTATAGGCGTTATAGGATTTATTGGTCTTATTGCACCACATATAATGAGAAGAATTATAGGAAGTGACTTAAGGTTTTTAATGCCTACCTCTGCAATTTTGGGTTCAGTTCTACTTTTATTATCAGATACCCTTGCAAGAACCATAATTAGTCCCATCATACTTCCAGTTGGAGTTTTAACTTCCTTTTTAGGAGCTCCCCTCTTTTTATATCTTTTAATAAAGGGGGAGGCTAGAAGATGATATTAAGGGTAGATAATTTAACTTTTTCTTATCATAGTAAAATAGTTTTAGAAGAAGTGAGCTTTACTATACATAGAGGAGAATGTTTTGCAGTTCTTGGTGTAAATGGAGCTGGTAAATCTACTCTACTAAAGTGTATTAATAAGATACTTATACCAGATGGTGGATGTGTTTATATAGAAAACAAAGCTGTGAGTAAAATGCCTCAAATTGAAGTTGCAAAGAATATAGGATATGTACCACAGCGTACGAATGTGTCAAGAATGACAGTTTTTGATGCTGTTTTATTAGGTAGAAAACCATATATTAAATTAGATGTAACTGATAAGGATATTCAAATTGTAAAAGATATATTAAAACACCTCTCACTTGAAAAATATAGTTTAAAGTATATTGACGAATTAAGTGGAGGAGAGTTTCAAAAGGTTTTAATTGCAAGAGCACTTGCTCAACAACCTAAGGTTTTGCTACTTGATGAGCCAACTAGTAGTTTAGATTTAAAAAATCAAATTGAGGTTTTGGATTTTATAAAGAAGATTGCAAGGGAAAAAGGAATTACGGTTGTTACTATAATACATGATTTAAATTTGGCCTTAAGGTTTGCAGATAAATTTATAATGATGAAGGATAATAAAATATATTCAGCTGGAGGAGAAGAAGTTATTACAGAAGAGGCAATTAAAGATGTTTATTCTGTAGATGTGAAAATAGAAAATATAAGAAATAAAAAAATAGTAATACCAATTTGATGGAGGGATTAAAATGAAAAAAAGGTTGGCGCTATTTTTAGTAATCATAATGTTGGTTTTGCCTATATTTATGGTAGGATGTAACAGTAAAGAAGTAAAGAATAATCAAAAAGAAATAATAGTTAAAGACTTACTTGGAAGAGAAGTAAAGATTAAGGAGAATGTTGAAAAGGTTGTAGCAATAGGTTCAGGAGCTTTAAGGCTCTATACATATGTAGCAGGTAAAGATAAAATTGTTGGAGTTGAAGAAATTGAAAAGAAAAATCCAAAGGGAAGGCCATATATTATAGCTAATAAAGAACTTTTAGATTTACCTACTGTTGGGCTTGGAGGACCTAATAATCCCCCAGAGGCAGAAAAACTTATATCAATTAAACCTGATGTAATTTTTACAACCTATGCAAAGGATAAGGCAGAGGCAGATAATCTGCAAAGTAAAACAGGTATTCCAGTTGTAGCAATAAGCTATGGGAAAACATTTTTATTTGATAATGCAGTTAATGAATCTTTAAAACTAATTGGTAAAGTAGTTAATAAAGAAGAAAGAGCAAAGCAAGTAGTAGATTTTATAGAAGGAATAAAGAAGGATTTAGAAAAAAGAACAGGGAATTTAAAGGATGAAAATAAACCTTCTGTATATATAGGGGCTCTTGGAATGAAAGGAATACATGGTATAGAAAGTACACAGGGAAAATATCCTCTCTTTACTGCATTAAACATTAAAAACGTTGCAGATGAAACAGGGAAAACGGGAAGTGTTATGATAGATAAAGAAAAATTGCTTGAATGGAATCCAAATATAATATTTATTGATTTAGGTGGGCTTGAAATAGTTAAGCAGGATTATAGTAAAAATCCAAAATTTTATGATTCACTTATAGCATTTAAAAAAGAGAATGTATATTCACAGTTACCATATAATTTTTACAGTACAAATATAGATACAGCTTTAGTTGATGCTTACTTTATAGGGAAGATAGTTTATGCTGAAAGTTTTAATGATGTTGATATAAAGAAAAAGGCAGATGAAATATATAAGTTTTTTGTAGGAAAAGAACTATTTGATAAGATGCAGGAGGATTATGGAGAACTTGGGAAACTAAAAATAAAATAAAAATATATGAATAAAAGGGAAAAATAAGTACAATGTTATTAAGTTAAGACATTGAAGAAATATTTTTGAACAGAGTATGTTGAAATTACACTCTGTTTTTTTTGATTCATTGTATAATTAATATAACATACAAAAAATATTTAAACCATATTAAAAATCATGTATGATATAAGAGACGAATCCAAACATATATGACATGCTTTTTATGAAAACCGTTGTTTAAATTGATAAGCAAAACTACGTAGCCATTGATGTATACCTAAGAGATATTTGATATTAATAGTTACTATATATTATGATTTTTGCTATGTGTTGCATTTATTATTGCAATTTAAGAATATTTAAAGATATTGAGGGAGGATATAAAATGGTAAGGCCAAGAAAATGGAGAAGAGTTTGTATGCTACCCGAAGTTAATGAATTCGGTCCTGTAAATAGTCAAAATAATATAACTGAAACAATAACTATGAGCGTTGAGGAATATGAAACCATAAGGCTTATGGATTTAGAAAGACTAAGTCAGGAAGAATGTGCAAAGGCTATGGGAGTTGCTCGTTCTACAGTACAAAGAATATATGAGGATGCGAGAAAAAAATTAGCAGACAGTTTAGTAAATGGTAAGGTTTTAAAAATAGAAGGAGGAGACTACAAGCTCTGTAGCGAATTTGAAGATGATAGAAACTGTGAAGGATGTTTCTGTAAAAGGCACCGATACGGAAAAAGCAAAAATTTTTAATATAAAAGGGACAGTTCTCATATAAACACGATTTAAGGGGGTACTTTATTAAAAGTATCCTTTTTTAATGTAAATGGTTTAGAACTATTCTAAAAAACGATATTGTTTTGTCTTAAACCTATAGTAATAATAAAGTTATTAATTTAGAGGTGAATTTTAAAATTAAACAGTGAAAAAAATATCAAAGATGAAAATTAAAAATATTTTCAAAATATATTCTTAAAATTTAGAATACATGGTATAATAATTTTGACGTATATGCTTTTTTCTTCAAATTAGGATAAAAGCATCAATAATATTTAAGCATTTGGAGGGGTGTATGAATGAATACATATAAAATTATTGAAATCAAGCAAAGCGTTTTTGAAAATAACGACAAACAGGCGGAACTTTTAAGAGAAAAGCTGAAAAAAGACAAGACTTTTCTTTTAAATTTGATGTCATCTCCAGGCTCGGGGAAAACGACAACTGTTTTAAGAACTATCGAAGCATTAAAGGATGAGCTAAATATCGGAGTGTTGGAGGCTGATATAGATTCTGATGTTGATGCCAGCGCTGTTTCCAAAACCGGTGCTAAAGTAATACAACTTCATACAGGGGGTATGTGCCATCTTGATGCTGAAATGACAAGGCAGGGAATAGAGGGCCTCGGGACTGAAGAATTAGATCTTGTAATCCTCGAGAATGTTGGTAATCTAGTATGTCCTGCTGAATTTGATACAGGAGCGTGTAAAAATGCTATGATTTTAAGCGTACCCGAAGGCGATGACAAGCCTTTAAAATATCCTTTAATGTTTTCTATTGTAGATGTTCTTTTAATTAACAAAATAGATGCTATGGGAATATTTGATTTTGATATAGAGGCGGTTAAAGAGAGAGCAAAGAAATTAAATCCTAATATTAAGGTTATTCCTATATCTGCAAAAACAGGACAAGGTATAAAGGAATGGACTGATTGGCTGAGAAATGAAGTTAAAAATTGGAATGAAAACTAAAATATTTTATGGGGGATAGTTATATGGTAAAAGAAAAAGTTCTCGATTATGCTAATAAAATAAGCGGCACTAAAAGAGGTGCAAAAAACGAAATAAAGCCTACAGATCCAGAGTATATGATTTTGGAGCCGGTAGTTACAGAAGAGATGGCAGAAGTTGCCTTATATCTTGAGTTTAGAAAACCAAAGAGTGCAGAGGAAATCGCTTCCCTTTGCGGAAAGACTGTGGAAGAGACTGAAAAGCTTCTATGGGAGCTTGCAATGGCTGGAGCTGCCTTTGTTAATAAAATTGACGGTGTTGATAAATATTGGCATGAAGTTTGGGTTCCAGGGCACATGGAAATGATGGTTAACAACAAGGAAAATTCTAAAAAGTATCCTCAAATACCAAGAGCCTTTGAAGCTTATGGGAGAAAAAAAGGACCTTTAGCAGCTGGCAATTTTCCAGTTGGAGCAGGTCCTATGCGCGTCATACCTATTGAACAGTCTATTATGGGAGAAACAAGAAGAGCATCCTATGAGGAAGTTTCGAAATATTTAAACGAAAATACAATATTTTCTGTTTCAGACTGTTCCTGCCGTACATCGAGGGAAGCTATGGGAGAGGGTTGCGGACATTTAAAGGAGGATATGTGCATACAGCTGGGACATGCTGCTGAATATTATATCCGCACAGGAAGAGGACGCCAGATTACCCGTGAGGAGGCCTTTGAAATAATTAAAAGGGCAGAAGAAAACGGACTTATGCACAGCATTCCCAATTTGGATGGTCCTGGAAAAACTCATGCTATATGTAACTGTTGCGGCTGTTCTTGCTTTTCTATGAGAATTGCTGAGATGTATGTTAATCCTGATATGATACGTTCTAACTATGTTTCACAAGTTGATAAGGATAAATGCGTTGCTTGTGGAGAATGTGTTGAAAACTGCCCCACAAATGCTCTTAAATTAGGACAAAAGCTCTGCACAAAAACTCCGATTAAAGTTAAGAAAAGGGAGCTTCCCTACGATACAGAATGGGGTGAGGATAAGTGGAATGTTGATTATCGAATAAATAGAAAAGTTGTTGTTGATACTGGTTCAAGCCCCTGTAAGGCAGAGTGCCCTGCACACATTGGAATACAGGGCTATATAAAGCTTGCAGCACAGGGAAAATACACAGAAGCATTAGAGCTTATAAAAAATGAAAACCCATTCCCAGCTGTATGCGGCCGTATATGCCCAAGATACTGCGAATCAGCATGTACAAGAGGAGATATAGATGATCCTATAGCAATAGATGATATTAAAAAGTTCATAGCAGAGCAGGATTTAAGAAAGGATAGACGTTATGTTCCAAAAGTAAGACATAATTATGGAAAAAAGATTGCAGTTATAGGAGCAGGACCTTCAGGACTATCCTGTGCATATTATCTTGCAATAGATGGTTATAAAGTAACCGTATTTGAAAAGCAAAAGGTTTTAGGGGGAATGTTAACCCTTGGAATACCATCCTTCAGGCTTGAAAAGGATGTAGTTAACGCTGAAATAGATATTTTAAAAGAGCTTGGGGTTGAGTTTAAGACAGGAGTTGAAGTTGGAAAGGATGTAAGCCTTAACGATTTGAGAAAACAGGGCTATGAAGCTTTTTATATAGCAATAGGCGCACAAAACGGAAGAAAGCTAAACATAGAAGGCGAAGATTCACAGGGTGTAATGACTGGAGTAGACTTTTTAAGAAAAGTTAATTTAAAAGAGGATATAAAGCTAAATGGTAAAGTTGTTGTAATAGGAGGAGGCAATGTTGCAATAGACGTTGCAAGAACTGCCGTTAGAGTAGGTTCATCAAATGTAGATATGTACTGCCTTGAAAAAAGAGAAGAGATGCCAGCACTAAAGGAGGAAATAGAAGAGGCGCTCTCTGAGAAAATTATTATAAACAACTCCTGGGGACCAAAGAGAATTATAGCTGAAAATGGAAAAGTTAAAGGAGTAGAATTTAAAAAATGCGTTTCTGTATTTGATGAAAATAAGAGATTTAGTCCTAAATATGATGAGAATGAAACAATAACAGTAGAGGCAGACTATGTTTTAATTTCAGTAGGACAGGCAATGGATTGGGGAGGACTTTTAGAGGGCTCAAAGATGGAACTTAATCCAAATAAGACTTTAAAGGTTGACCCTGTAACTTATCAGACAGGAGAGAGGGATGTATTTGCTGGAGGAGATGCTGTAACAGGCCCTAAGTTTGCAATAGACGCTATTGCGATAGGAAAAGAAGGGGCAAAATCCATTCACCGCTTTGTTCATCCAGGCCAGAGCTTAATCCTTGGGCGTACAAAGAGAGATTACAGGCCTCTTGATAAAGAAAATCTTGTTCTTGAAGGATATGATAGGATGCCAAGGCAAAGACCTTTAAACCTTCATGCAAAGGATTCAAAGGAAGTTTTCAGAGATCTTAGAGGAACTTTTACAGAAGAGCAGGTTAAAAAGGAAACAGAAAGATGCCTTGGCTGCGGCGCTACAATTGTAGATGAATTTATGTGCGTTGGTTGTGGACTTTGCACGACAAAATGTAAATTCGATGCTATTAAACTTGTAAGAAAATATGACAGACCGGGATTAGAATTTGAAAAGATAAAACCAACGGTTATAAAATATATACTAAAACGAAAGGTTAGAATTGCCGCTAAGAAACCTATTAAATTTATAAAAGCAACTTTTTCGGGGAATAAGGATAAATAATGATAAGAATTTTTAACTCTTGAAATTAAAGAGGTGTTAATTTTGCACGAATTAGGAGTTATAATTGAAGTTGTAAAAACCGTTGAAGATTTTGCAATTAAAAATAATATTACCAAAATCGATACATTAGTCCTTCAAATAGGAGAACTTTCAGCAATGATTCCAAGATATGTAGAGGCCTGCTATCCTGCAGCAGTTGATGGAACTATGCTTCAGGATACTAAGCTAAAGATTGAGATACTCCCTGGAAATGCCCTTTGCAGAAAATGCAATAAAGTTTTTAACATAATTGAAAATAAAGGTATATGCCCAAATTGCAATATTAAAGATTATGAGCTTCTGTGCGGGAGGGAATTTAAGATAAAAGAGATAATTGCGTGTTAAAGAGAACTGTCCCCTTTGGAGGGACAGTTCTTTTTTAAACCTATTTTTGTCCCCTTTGGGGGGACAGTTCACAAAAAACGCTTTTAAGGCGGCCTTTTGGCCGCCCTTTAGTCTAAATCCTCAGTTTCATCATCGCCGGGCACATATTCAAGAATATCCCCCGGCTGGCAGTTTAGCTCTTTACATATAGCATTTAATGTAGAAAATCTTATAGCCCTTACCTTTCCTGTTTTAAGATTTGAAAGGTTTGCTAAAGTAATTCCAACTCTATCAGAAAGCTCATTAAGAGAAATCTTCCTATCCGCCATCATTCTATCGAGCCTTACTATTATAGCCATATATATTCCCCCTAAACTGTTTCATCGTATTCCTTTTGAAGATAATTTCCATACGAAAAGATTCCGCTGAGAACTAAAAGAAGAACCCCTAAAAAAAGCATTGTAATATCTACACTGTAGTTTACAGTAACATTAGGAAGATTTATGGAATTAATTAAGGTGTTTGCTGATAAGAATTCAAAAATTCTTATAACAAAGGAAGAAACTATTAATATAATCCCTATTTTATTCAATCTTGTTGCATTTTCCACAGCAAAGGGGGTATCGTTCTCAACGCTTCTTAGAATTTGAATTGTTTGTTTTAAAATACTTGCAAATATAAGTAACACTACAGATGCCATAATTAAAGTAAATATAATAATGGGTTTAACATCAACATTAGAAAGAAGAGCATTATCAAATTTCAGCTCGACTATATTGTTAGCAGTTATAGAAAAAGACAAACGGCTCTTTGGTGAAAGGATATAAGGCGACTTTAGCAGTATTGAAATAAATATGGCAGCAAGAAGGGATAAGACTCCACCTCCAATTGATATTGTATAAAATATTTGAGAAATGATTCTAAGGGCTTTTGTTATTTTTTTAAATTTTTCAAAGTTTTTAATTTGATTCATATTAACACCTCATAAATTTATTTTACAATTTCATTATATTAGTAATAATATTAAAAGTCAATAAAAATTAATTGATAAACGATAAATAATTATACATAAACGATAAATTTCGTTGATTAAAATAATAACAGTAAAAAACCAGATAATTAAAATGCTTTTATAAAAAAGATTTTGAAATTATAAGCATAAAAGATATAGAGAATTATAAAATTTTATTGAGTGAATATTCGGAAAATAATATTATAAACAATAGGAGGATGTAACTATAAATTTAGATTCATGAGAAGTTAACTGTTATAAAAATTATTATAAAGGGGTGGGATAATGCAAAATCAAATTTTACATAGCGGACCGCTTTTAAATGAAGATGGAACACTTACTAATAAGGGCTGGGCAAAGGACTTACTGCTTCAATACAGAAGAGATGCAATAAAAGCTTCAAAATTTCGTATTAAAGAGTGGGACTACTACTGCATTATTAATCATGAAGCTAAAAAGGCAATCGCTCTAACTATTGCAGATAACAGCTATATGGGACTTTTATCTGTGAGCTATCTCGATTTAAATAGACCTATGCAGATAACAAAAAGTGCTATTAAAGCATTTACTATGGGAAAATACAATATGCCTTCTACATCAAAAACAGGAAACATAAGCGTAAAATCAGGGGATGTTTTTTTAGAGTTTATAAAGGATAAAAACAGGAGAGTGCTAAAAGGAGATTACAAAAACTTTAATGGGGGCAGCTCTTTAAAGGGAGAGATAACACTTTATCAAGAAGAGGACATGGATACTATGGTAATTGCAACTCCATTTAAAGAGGATAAAAAAGCATTTTATTATAATCAAAAGATTAACTGCATGATGGCAGAAGGTGAAATACTGTTTGGAGATGAGAAGATTACTTTTACAAATAAAAATTCCCTTGGCGTTTTAGATTGGGGAAGGGGAGTTTGGACATATTCTAACACATGGTATTGGGGTTCTCTATCTGGATTAGCTGATAATATTCCCTTTGGTTTTAATATAGGATACGGGTTTGGAGATACAAGCAGTGCCACAGAGAATATGGTGTTTTATAATTACAGGGCCCATAAACTGACCAATGTAGAATTTCATATCCCAAAGGATGATTACTTAAAGCATTGGAAATTTACAAGCAGTGATAATAGATTTGAAATGGACTTTAAGCCAATTATAGACAGAAGCGCTAAAACAAATCTTATATTCTTAAAATCAATTCAGCATCAGGTTTTTGGATATTTTACTGGGAAGGCTGTTTTAGACGATGGAAGAGAGATTTATATTAAGGACGTTTTGGGGTTCGCAGAAAAAGTTACAAATAAGTGGTAGTAGGAAGCTGGCAGAATAATTTATGAGGGACGGCCGCCAATGCCACAAGTGTCACCATTAAGGATGAAAACAAGCCGTACAGCCGAACACCCAAAATAATAATAAAACATGTAAAGATTACATCATACTGTAATTTTTATAGGAGTTTTCAGAGTAGTAGTTCTCAAAAAAAGATTTTAAGGGAGGTCTGTTTGCCGCCCCTAAAATTTAATTTAAAATAGCAAAAAAAAGAGAACCGTCCCCTTTGAAGGGACAGTTCTCTTTTAAACCTGTTTTTATTATCCTTATTTATATTGAGGCAGATAATTTCCGTGCTTTTCAATAAGCTCATCTACCATTTTAACTATATCATCAATTGAAAGCTCTGAAGATGTATGTGGGTCCATCATTGCTGCATGATAAATATATTCTCTTTTCTTCGTAACTGCAGCTTCGATAGTTAGTAAATGTACGTTAATATGAAGCATATTCATTGCCGATAGCTGCAAAGGCAATTTTCCAACATAACAAGGATTAATGCCCCTTCCATCTACCATGCATGGAATTTCAACGCAGGCATCCATTGGAAGATTTTCAATAAGTCCTCCCTTGTTAATAACATTACCTCCTATTTTATAGGGTTTATTTTCAACAATAGCCTCCATTATGTAAGAAGCATATTCATGGCTTCGTTTATGCGTAAGAACAGGATTCTCTATTAGATTTTTCTTTTGCTCTTCCCATTCTTTTATTTGATTAATGCATCTTCTTGGGTATTCATCAAGAGGAATATTGTATTTATCAATAAGCTCTGGATACTTTGACTTTATAAAAAATGGATTATATTCTGCATTATGTTCACTTGATTCTGTACAATAATAACCTAAGCGGTTTATATACTCGAATCTTACCATATCATCATGCTTTTCGTTTTTATTCTTAATAAATGCTCTTTTTCGGATTTCCGGATATAAATCATTTCTATCTTTGTCTTTGATTTCAAGAAGCCAAGCCATGTGGTTTATGCCTGCAATAAGCTCTTTTCTCCCTGAAAGTTTATCCTCCATATCAAGGGACTTTAATAGGTGTTCTGAGCAAACCTGTACACTATGGCAAAGACCAACTGTTTTTACATTAGTGTATCTTTGCATAAAACCTGTAAGTATAGACATAGGATTAGTATAGTTTAAAAACCACACGTCAGGGCATACTTCCTCTATATCCTTTGCAAAGTCCTCTAATACAGGGATTGTCCTTAGCCCTCTCATAATTCCTCCAATCCCGAGGGTATCACCTATTGTCTGTCTTAACCCATATTTTTTAGGAACTTCAAAATCAATAATTGTACATGGATCATATCCTCCAACTTGAATAGCATTAACAACAAAATCTGCGTCCTTTAGGGCAGCTCTTCTATTTTCTACTCCTAAAAAAGTATTAATTTTAGCTCTGCCGTCATTAATATTTTTATTAATAACATTTAGCATCATTTCAGATTCTTTTAATCTGTTTGGATCTATATCATATAAATTTATAATGCAGTCTCTTAAAGAATCGGTACACATGCAGTCACCCAATACGTTTTTTGCAAAAATAGTGCTTCCTGCCCCCATAAATGTTATTTTGACCATATTAACCACTCCCCCAAAAAAATATTTCATATTATATACTGCCTATAATATAACTTACAAAGATACAAAATTAAATTGTATAATGTATCTATTTTTTGTTATAATGTAACCATTATAAAAAGTAAAAAACAAATAAGAAGGGATAAAAAATGCAGCATAATGTTCTTCTTATCAATCGAAATTTTTCTGACATAAATCCTCTTATTTTCGGATGGGAAAATTGTGAAAAAAATCATTCCTTTGGACCGGCTATAAGGGAATATTACTTAATTCATTACATAGTTTCAGGAAAAGGAAAGTTTTTTGTTGACGATAAAGAATATAGACTTTCAAAGGGGTGGATGTTTTTAATAAGACCTGATATAACAACATATTATATTGCAGATTCTTCTGAGCCTTGGAATTATATTTGGATTGGATTTGACGGAGGAAATGCACTTAATCTAATAAACAATACAGGACTTTTAAACAATGATGTTTTATACTGCCCCGATGTTGAAAGCGTTTTTATAGATATGAAGCAGTCTAAAGACTCTTTAAATTATGCAGAAATATTTTTGTGCAGTAAAATATATGAAATGTTTTATAAGCTATATAGTGTAAATAACAAAAGTATTAATATGGACAACCCATCTATTTATGTAAAAAGAGCAAAGGATTATATAAAGGCAAAGTATATGAATGACATAAGCATAAATGAAATTTCAAAAATGCTCGGAATAGACAGGCGTTATTTTTACCGCATATTTAAAAATATAACTGGAAATTCCCCACAGGACTATATTATTTCAACAAGACTTGAAAAGGCAGTTCAGCTTCTTCTCAGCTCATCCTACTCAATAAACGAAATTTCGCAAAACGTTGGCTATAAGGACGTTTATAATTTTTCTAAATTATTTAAGAAAAAATATGGAATATCACCGTTAAACTATAGAAAAAACAATAGATAAAATAAGAAATATTAGCGGTTAAATCTCCAAGACTTATTAAATTTAGAAGGGAACGGTTCTCTTATATAAAGGTTTTAGATAATGACTAAAAAAGCACAATTGCAATAATTGCTTTTCTAGGGCTTGGTGGGACAGCTGCTAATGCCTCAATTGCTACCATTAATGATGAAAACATATTTTTAAGGGACAGTTCTCAAAAAATTGCTTTTTAGGGCAACCTTTGGCGCCCTTTTAAATTAATCAAAAACAGCAAAAAAAGAGAACTGTCCCTCTTCTAAACAGCAAAAGACAAAAATCTTCCTATAAAATATTTATATCAATAGATAGGAATATAAGTATTTTTGTAGAATAGATAAATTATATTGTATATATTGGAATAATATTATAAGAAAACCAAACTATTTTTAAAAGAGAGATGATTATATGAAAAAGGAAGAAATAAAACTTTCAAGTATAGCTGAGGATTTATTTGTTGATATATTTTCTGATGTGTTTGGGGCGGATAAAACCAATTATCTTTTTATTCAGTATCCCGTTGTAGATATTTATGGCAATAACAGGTTTATAGATTTTGCATTAATGTGCGATGATTATAAAATTGCATTCGAGATAGACGGGGAAAGTTATCATAATCCCTATAAAATAAACGAAGGCAAATATTTTGATGACCTTTTAAAGCAAAATAGCTTAATATATCAAAACTGGAAAGTATACAGATGGGCATATAAGCAGCTTAAAGATCAAAGGGAAAAGGTTAAGGACGAGCTTATAACTTTTATTGGAGAAATGCCTCTCTTTAAAGAATTTGAAGATTTTTTGCCAAAGCAAAAAGGAAGAGCAATTATTCTTAAGGATCATCAGGAGGAAGCACTTGAAAATTTAGATAATATGCGAAAAAAGGGAGAGAGCATTGCTCTTTTATATCATGCCACAGGTACAGGGGAAATCGTAACTGCAATAAGCGATGCTAAAAGATTAAAAAGCAGGACTTTATATCTTGCCCATACAAAGGATTTAGTATATCAGGCAAGGGAAAAGTTTAAAGAGCTGTGGCCGGAGAAAGATACAGGGATTTATATAGCAGAAAAGAGAGAAAAGGATGCATACATAGTTTGCGGAAGTGTTCAAAGTATAAGCCAAAACATAGAGAATTTCAGCCCAGATGAATTTGAATATATAATTGTTGATGAAGCACATCATGGAGCAGCTGAAACATATAGAAAATTATTGAGCCATTTTAGACCTAAGTTTACTTTGGGACTGACAGCTACACCTGAGAGAATGGATGGGGAGGATATACTTGAACTGCTTAAAAATGTGGCTCATAAATTAGATTTAAAAACAGCAGTACAAATTGGAGAATTAGTTCCTATAAGATGTATAAGGGTAAAAACCAATGTTGATATTTCGAATGTAAGGTTTAATGGAATAAAATATAACTCACAAGATCTTGAAAGCAAGATATTTGTTCCTGAGAGGAATAAAATTATAGTGGATACCTATTTAAACTATGCAAAAAACAAAAAGACAGTTATATTCTGTGCATCAGTAAATCAGGCTAAGACTATAGCTGATATGCTTAAAGAAAATAATATCAATGCCCATTCAGTTTCAGGAATGATGCCTTCAAAGGAAAGACAGAGAATTTTAAAAGAATACGAATATGGAGATATAAATGTATTATGTGCCTGCGATTTGCTAAATGAAGGATGGGACAGCCCAAGGACTGAGGCTTTATTCATGGCAAGGCCTACGATGTCAAAAACTATATATCTTCAGCAATTAGGAAGAGGAACAAGAAAATGTGACGGAAAAGAATATCTGCTGGTTTTTGATTTTATTGATAATGCCAATATGTTTAATAATCCATTATCCTTACACAGGCTGTTTAATATTGATAAATACAGAGCGGGTGAATATGTTTTAGCTCCAGATGAGCTTAAAAAAATAGAAGATAATATGCTTAAAAACGGTGAAAAACCTAAGGTGTATTTAGATTTTCCTGTTGATATTACGGATTATGAATATATAGATTTGTTTAACTGGCAGGAGGAAGTTAAAAACCTTATTTCTCAGATAGAATTTGTAAGGATGGTTGATGTTCAGGAAGAAACCATTTCAAGATATATAAGGGAAGGCAAAATTATTCCAGATTTAAAAGTTCCTGCAGGAAATAAATTTTTTAATTATTTTAAAAAGGAAACTGTTAAAGAGTATGGCTGGAGGCTGATTAACCACAGCAATATGAAGGATATATTTATTGAAATGGTTGAAAAGATGGATATGTCCTATTCATATAAGCCAGTTCTTTTAAAGGCTATGCTTGAATGCTGCGATGAAAATGGAAAGGTTTTAATCAATGATGTTGTTGAATATTTTATAAAATTTTATGAAGACAGAAAGAACAAAAATCTTTATGTTGAAAAGCCAAACAGCATATATTGCAGGGATGAAATCGATAGAAAGTTAGTAAAAAGAAATATTTTTGAGAATCCTTTTAAAAGATTTGAAGATATGAGGTTTTTAAGAAAAAGCAAGGACATAGAGTATATCGAATTTAATCCTTATGTTTGGAAAAAGCTATCTGAGGAAGAGAAGGACTGGATAAAGGTTCTATGTGATGAAAAATTAAAAGAGTATTATAATAGGCTAAAAAAATAATTAAAGGAGCTTTATATGAATTCTATTAAATATTATGACGAGAATGCTTTAGAATTTTTTAATAATACTGCTTATACTGATATGAAAGAATTATATGATAAGTTTTTAAAATACTTAAACAAAGAAGCCCATATTTTAGACGCAGGATGCGGCTCGGGAAGAGACACTAAATATTTTTTAGATATGGGATTTAATGTTACAGCAATAGATGCATCAAGGGAAATGGTTAAATTAAGCTCTAACTTTACGGGGAAGAAAACTCTTAAAATGAACTTTGAAGAAATGGATTTTAAAAATGAGTTTGATGCTATTTGGGCATGTGCCTCCCTTCTTCATGTTCCTAAAACTCACATAAATGAAATATTAAAAAGGTTTTACGATGCTTTAAAGGATAATGGGATAATCTTTGCTTCTTTTAAATATGGAGAGGGGCAGGAGGTAAGAGGAGGACGATTGTTTAATAATTATAACGAAAACACCTTAAAAGAATTAATAGACGATGTCACTATTTTTAAAATATTAGAAATCTGGAAAACAGAAGATGTAAGGGAAGAAAGAAAAAATGAATATTGGATAAGTATTATTGTAAAAAAGTGCTGAATAGATGATAGCTAAAACTGATATGCTTCCCCTATGGCTGACAGTTGATATAAAAAAGTGTCAGCTATAGGGGGAGCATTCTTTATAAGAAATCAGCTTAAGGATTTTTTAGGACTTCTTCTTTATTATTCCAACGGCAATTCCAAGTATTCTTGCCTGCTCATCTCTTATGTTTATTGGTTCATATTTTGGATTTTCAGGGATTAAAAGTACACTTCCTCCCATCCTCGTAAAACGCTTTAAAGTAGCTTCTTCCCCTAAAGATACTGCAACTATGTCCCTATTTTCAGCTGAATTTGTCTTTTGAATTACAACTAAATCTCCATCATCGATTTGTGCTCCTATCATGCTGTCACCTTTGACTTTTAGTATATAGTGATTAGCTGAACTTGATACTATATTTTCGGGAAGAAAGAAATCCGATACTTTATCATTACAAATAGGGATTGGGGAGCCTGCAGCTATTTTTGAATATATATTAAGTTTTATGGTTTCGTTTTCTTTTAATTGAGTCTCCTCTCCCTGCTCTAATATCGATATATTAGATATATCGTTTATGTTTCTTTTAATTTCAAAGGTTCTGCAATGCTTTAAATCTATATAGGTATATTCTTCTATTCCTGTTGGGAGCATCGATGTATCAAAGAAAGGTATATCATCGATAATATTACCGTTTCTATCTATTACTATAAAATTGTTTCCGTCAGTTGTAGCGCCGTAAAAGCATGAGCTGCAATTCAAATAACTTTTTAACTGTTCAAGAGCACTGTTTGTTTTTGAGTTAAAAGATTTTGTTTCAAAGAATATAAAAGGTATTTTTTTATTGTTTTTATATATAAATATTGCTACGTCTACCATTCCTACTTTTGAAAATGTATTGATTTTGTATTCTACATCTATTAATTCAATAGGATATTTATAGGTTTCAATAAGTTCCTTAAGAAGCCACTGCCTAACAAGCTCTTCCTTTGAATATATATTTATTATTTTATTTGTGAAAAGGAAATCCTCTGTTTTTATTTTATAGAACTTTTTTATATTGCTTGAAGAGCTTATTCTTAAATAATTTTTATCTATATCATCTATAAATTTAGAAGGGGTTTCTGATGAAGTTAGATAAAGCATTTCGTTTGCTCTTGTCATAGCAACATATAAAAGCTTTCTATCTACTGTTTCCTGAGCATCCACATCTATAATATCAGAGAAATTTATGCTTGGAATTATTTTTTTATTTAGTCCAACTGCAAATACTATTTTAAATTCGAGACCTTTGATTGAATGCATAGTTAAGAGTTTTACACTATTTTCTTCAAATTGAGGGTTTTCTTTGTTTAAAAAATTTACTTCTATTCCGCTGTCTTTAAGATAACTATTTATTTCATCAAGGTATTTTTTAATTTTGCAGACTATTGCAATATCTCTAAGGTTATAGTCCTTTGACAGGTTGTTTTTTATTTCATTTGCTATAAATTTTGCTTCTTCCTGTATTGAATCGAATATTTTAAATACGGGAAGAGCTCCTTGCCTGTCTATTAATGAAGGTTTAACGAAATTTTCATCTTCTATTATATTAGTGTCTTTTTCTATGAGGCTGTAGGCACACTTTGCAATTTGGGCAGTTGTCCTATAATTTTTTGTAAGTTGATTGCTCTTTCCTGTCATGTCATAGCCTATGCTTGTAAAACTTCGGCCTTTAACAAGCCAAGAATGATTATATATGCTTTGGGCTGTATCGGCGATAAAAGTTATGCTTGAATAGTTTTTAACATTATATAAAAGGTTTAGTATTTCAAGCTGAACCCTTGTTAAATCCTGACTCTCATCTATGATTATGTGGGTGTACTTTTTTATGTTATTTAACTTTTTTAAGTAGTCTAATACAATTAGTGACATATCTTTAAAGTCAACATAATTGTTTTCTTTTAATTTTTTATTATATAAAAGCATGAGATCAAAAATTGCTTTTCTTGCTGGTGAATTTTTCATTATTCTTTGAGGAGTGTCAAAAGTTTATGATTGTTTTGACATTCTTCCAAGGCGGTCTGCGTTTTGATATAATGATTCCTCCATATAGTTGCAGGATTTAATCCATTCTATTTCGTCTAAAAGGAATGTATTATTCTTTTGATCTAATAGGGATACGTTTGGATAGATTTTTTGAAGTTCTGCTATTGACTGGTTTATCAAGTTGTATTTTTTTATAGTATCTGTCAAGATGGTATAATTTTTATTGTTTTCTTTAACCCACTTTGAAAAATATTCAAATAATATGCCATCTATAGATTTTATTTCGACTTTATCTTTATCTCCAACTAATAAATCAAAACTCATCTGCATTTCTGAATCAACTTTATTATATAGGTAACTAAGGTAGTAAACTAAGGTTTTGTTATAGGTAAGCATGAGTATTCTATCATCATTATCAAAGCAATAGCTGTTTAGAAGATATGGGATTCTATGTACTGCTACGGTTGTTTTACCTGAACCGGCAACTCCCTTTATAAGGATATGCCCGTTTGGCCTAAGCTGAACTAGTCTTTTTTGCTCTATATTTAATTCCATATTTTCACCACCAATTTTATACAAAATTATCATATATTATATTTTAAAATATTTTTTTGTCAAATTGCAATATAAATATGTTTGTAGACGATTTAAGGAGTGAATTTTTTAAAATATATTTTATATAGAGTACAGTTTTTTATGGGAGATAGTTTGATAAATTTTCGTGATGTCTTATTAACTGCCTGTTTTATCTTTTAGCGCTTTTTATTTAGCAGTAAAAAGTATATTGTTATATATATAAATTCAACATATTTAAACTATTTATATTTTAGGGAGGAATTTAATATTAGCTGATATAGAAGCCTTATAAAAAGAATCAATAAAATTTTGTTATGTATGCCTTGCTTGGCTGTACAGCATAAGGGTGTTTTGGCAATATTTTATATTTTGAAGTGATGACAGGCTGATATTAAAAATGGACATGTTTTATGTAATGTTTATAGAGTGAATCTTAGGGTATGCGTTTAAAAATTTATATTTTTAGTGTATCACTACTTTGTTAAAAAATAAGAAATACACCCAGAGATACGGTTTAAATCCTTAATATATAAGGCTTTTAAGACAAACGTATCTTTGTATCTTTGAAATTGCGTTAAAATTTTCCCAATACAAAAAAGAAAATAATAAGATAAATATAAAAAATTGAAGAAAAAGTTTTAGAGAGCAAGGATACGTTTCAAGGATATATCCCAAAAAATGAGTATTGATTTTTTGATATTTATGTTATAAACTTAATCACATATAAGTATTTATGTAATTAAGCATCCTTTTTTGTTTGAAAATTTAGTGAAATGATAAAAAAGGATGCTTTTTTTATAAAGTTTCTCCACCAAAATCAAAGTTATAATATCCCCTTAAGATGCGCATAATTTTTATAAAACTATGTTTAAGAAAAACTTTTGTACTAATTAACCATGTAATTATTTAAACAAAAATGGAGGTATTTTATGAGCCAAATGGTGTCCAATTTTATCAACCAAGCAAATACTATACTTTGGTCCTATGTTATAATCGCTTTATTAATTTCAGCAGGGCTTTATTTTTCACTTAGAACAAGATTTGTGCAGCTAAGATATTTTAAGGAGATGTTTAAACTTTTAACAGAGGGTACAGGAAGTGCAAAGGGTACAGGTCATGTATCATCCTTTCAGGCATTTTGCATAAGCACAGCATCCCGTGTCGGTACTGGAAATCTTGCCGGGGTTGCAACAGCCATTACTGTGGGAGGACCTGGGGCTGTATTTTGGATGTGGACTATAGCGCTTATTGGCGGTGCATCAAGCTTTGTAGAGAGCACCCTTGCTCAAGTCTATAAAATAAAGGATGGAGAGAATTATCGCGGAGGCCCAGCTTATTATATGGAAAGGGCTCTTGGAAAAAGATGGATGGGGATACTTTTTTCAATACTGATAACTATCTGCTTTGGGCTTGTGTTTAACTCAGTTCAGGCAAATACAATATCACAGGCCTTTGATAAAGCATTTGGAATTAAAACCTATATAACAGGATCAGTTATTGCTATTTTAACAGCATTTATTATATTTGGTGGAGTGAAAAGAATTGCAAAGACAGCAGAGGCAATAGTTCCTGTTATGGCGATTGCTTATGTGGTTGTTGCATTGTTTATAGTTATTAAAAATATTAACCTTATTCCTCATGTGTTTGGAATGATTATAAAGGGTGCCTTTGGAGTTAAGCAGGCAATAGGAGGAGGAATAGGCGCTGCTATTATGATGGGAATAAAGAGAGGACTTTTCTCAAATGAAGCTGGTATGGGAAGCGCTCCTAATGCTGCGGCAACTGCCCATACATCTCATCCTGCAAAACAGGGACTTATTCAAACACTAAGCGTTTTTACAGATACGCTTTTGATATGTAGCGCAACTGCTTTTATAATTTTAACTTCAGGGGAATATGTTAAAGAAGGCTTAACTGGTATAAAACTTACTCAAAGCGCACTTATTTACCATGTTGGGGGATGGGGAAGCATATTTATCGCAGCTTGTATTTTCCTCTTTGCTTACAGCTCGGTTATTGGGAATTATTATTATGGAGAAACAAATATTGAGTTTATAAATTCAAACAAAATTTATTTAACCATATACAGGCTTTTGGTTGTAGGTATGGTTATGTGGGGTTCCGTTGCATCCCTTCAAATCGTTTGGGATTTGGCAGATTTGTTTATGGGACTTATGGCGGTATTAAATATAATTGCTATATTGATGCTAGGAGGTGTTGCCTTTAAAGTTTTAAAGGATTACGAGGGACAAAAGAGAAAGGGACTTGATCCTAATTTTAAGGCAAAGAATATACAAGGGCTCAAAAACGCAGATTGTTGGGAAGAATAAAAAGTGCAACATATAAGGCTGCCATTAAAGAGAAAAATCTTGATGTTAAGAGGCTTAAAGCTATAACAAACTTCAAAGGAAGCTTAAATATCTTAAAGGCAAGCAAAATCATCTAATGAGAATGAATGAAAAGAGCAAAGGATTTAAGCAAGACTATAAAAATATTAGTAAAAAACGATAGGATATATTTTATATAAAAAATATTTTATAGTTTAAAAATTTATGAAATGGGAACAATTAAAATAGAATAGTGTTTTATTAGTTGTTTTTTTGGCATTAAAGTCGAAGGCGGGGCGGCAGATATTTATCTGCTGCCCCGCCTTTTTTGTATATTGAATACCACGGGTTAAGCCCGTGGTTCCAAAAGGCTTATAGCTATGAGTAGAAAAAATTAACCTCCTCTGATAGAATGTTTATGGGTTTGCCGACCATAACCAAATCAAAGGAGGAAAATCCATATGGATAATGAAAGTTTAGCACATACCAAATGGAATTGCAAATATCACATAGTGTTTGCACCAAAATATAGAAGACAGATAATATACGGGAAGATAAAAGAGGATATAGGAAAAATAATTAGAAAACTATGTGAGTATAAAGGTGTAGAAATACTTGAGGCAAATGCATGTAAAGACCATATACATATGTTAGTCTCAATACCACCCAAATTAAGTGTATCAAGTTTCATGGGGTACTTAAAAGGAAAAAGTTCGCTAATGATATTTGATAAGCATGCAAATTTAAAATATAAGTATGGTAACAGGCAGTTTTGGTGTAAAGGATTCTATGTAGATACAGTAGGTAGAAATAAGAAAGTAATTGAGGAATACATAAAAAACCAACTACAGGAAGATATAGTATCAGACCAAATAAGCTTGAAAGAGTATATGGACCCGTTTACGGGTGATCCTGTAGAAAAAAGCAAGAAAAAATAACCCCTTTAGGGGTCGTTTGTAAAAGAAATGCGGTTGGCAGAACTTTCAGCGAGTCTTAAGACTCTGCCAGTAATATGCCCTTATAGGGCAAGAGCAAACCACCCGTTTTACGGGTGGTCATGATTTTTGATGACAAAGAAATAATTTTTTAGGTAAGGTTCTACAGCGTGTCATTACTAAAACTTAAAAACATATTTGCCAACGATATGATCAAAAGGAACACTCCCAATAACCCTGCTGTCAGAACTATGATTACGGTTATCTCCCATTACAAAAACATGCCCTTCCGGTACCACAACTTTCTTATCGGTGGAATAACGCATGGTCTCATTAATATATGTTTCTTCGAGAACACTTCCATTTCGGATTACCTTGCCATTCTTAAACTCCAGTACATCCCCTGGTTTTCCAATAACTCTTTTAATCCAGAAGATTTCATCTTGAGGCTTTTTTGAAAACAGAGCGGTAACCATATTATATTTAAAAATATCAGCAATATCATCCTTGATAGTGCGGGGCCTGCCCACTCTACTATCGATAATCACGATATCCCCATAGCTGGGTTCAATATCAAAGGTAGATAGCAATTTGCTGATCAGCACCTTGTCTTCATTATGAAGCGTAGGCTCCATGGACTGCCCCTGTACAAGTGTTGGTTGAAAAATAAAAATATTAATCAGTAGAGCTACAACAAAAGCAATGCTTAAATGACATGCCCAGCTGAATATTTCTTTCACAATTTTCATAGTCATACCTCTTTTAATTATATGCCATCCTTACATATTATTTTACCACAGCAATTATGAACATTCTGTAAATAACGATACGTTGTAATATTTTCAACCGTGTGGAGGGCATAATAAATTAAAATAGAACGAATATAGATAATGTTCCATAGCAGGAGTTTTTATGAAAATCAGACTCGGGTATGTTGCCATGACACTTAATCTGGTGGATGCATCGCCATCAGGAACAGTTACGCTTACTACTTATAACAAGCTTGCAAGTGAAGAAGCCAAAATGTATAAGTTGAAAAAGGTGACTGAGCAGAATCTGAAAAATACCTATAGAATACTACTGTACAACCAGGCATACAATATTCATGTGTACAGGCTTACTTCCAAGCTTGTGCCCCTTGCAACCCATCCGCTTTTGGAAAATTGGGATTATGTAAGCGACTTTAAGGAGGAGTTCAAAAAGATTGGGGATTATGTAAAGGAAAATGATTTTAGGGTAAGCGCACATCCTGATCATTATACCCTGATAAACTCTGCGTCTACAAAGGTTCTGGAAGATTCCATCAGAGATCTGGATTATCATGTGAAGTTGTTTGAAGCTATGGGGTTGGAGGATTATAAATACAAGTTGGTGATGCACGTCGGAGGCTTGTATAAAGATAAGGCTCCCTCCATTGAGCGCTTTAAAGAAAACTTTGTGAAGCTGCCGGATAGGATAAGAAAGAGAATCATGCTGGAGAACGATGACAAATCCTATTCTGCTGCTGATGTTCTGGGAATCTGCAAGGATTTGAAAATACCGATGGTAGTGGATATCCACCATCACAAGTGTGTAAATAAAGGAGAAAAGCTGGAGGATATGCTGGGAGAGATCTTCGACACCTGGAATGGAGAATACTTCAACCCCAAAATCCACTTTTCCAGCCCAAAGAGTGAAAAAGACTTTAGAAGCCATGCAGATAATATTGACCTTGGGGAATTTACCGAGTTTTTGGAGATCGCAAAAAAGACAGGCAGAGATTTTGATATCATGCTGGAGGCTAAAAACAAGGACTCTGCACTTCTAAAGCTATCAGAAGAAATCAGTAATCTCTCAGGAGTTGAGAAATTGAACGAAAGTGAATTTCTTATTAATTAAGAGGTGATAAAGATGCCGCAGGATAAGAAAAAGAGGAAAGAGGAGCCTAGAGTGGCTCCTGGCTATAACGATAGAAAGTTTGGCGAGGATGCCACTGAAGAAGATATCCGGAAGGGAAATTCTACAAAGGTGACGAGAGTATTTCTGGATGAAAATGATCCAAGTTAAGGGAGGAATGTGAGATGGAGAGAGGAACCGACAGAGTAAAAATTAATCACTCGGACAAATTGATACAAACCATCAGAAGAGCCAGTGAAAATATGAGCTTTGACGATTATTCCCAGGCAACAGGGATTGCGAAAGAATATATTTTCAGGATTTTAAAAGGCGAGATTGAAGAAGTAGACAGTGAAACTTATGAAAAACTATCCCTCAAGCATTAAAACGACCATTCGGGGAAACATATAAATGAAATTTTGAATCTTAGATGTAAGTGACACAGGGACAGGAGGATCAAACGATGGGAAAAAATAAGGAAAATGCAAACGATATTAAAAAAATAGGTCCTAAAACCAATGATGATCAACTGGGTGAAAACGCTACAGGCTATGATAGGCAGGATGAAGTTTATAAGAAGGAACATCATAAAAAAGTAAAGTAGAACAAACAGACCAACAGGTCCGTTCAGAAATGAACCGGGCCTGTTTTGTTTTTGTGTAACGAATACCACGGGCTATGCCCGTGGTTCTAAAAAGCTTATAGCTATGAGTAGAAAAACAAAACCTCCTTTGTTAAAATATATGCTGGTTCGCCAACCGCATCAAAAACAAAGGAGGTCATCCATAATGGA
>JAOADY010000109.1 GCA_026417075.1 Caloramator sp. | reverse complement strand
TTTCTTCAACTTCTTTTAAAATTTGCTGCTTTAATTCTTCTGAATGAGCTTTACCTTTCATCTTAAACTCCCCTTAAACTTGTTATTTTTATTCTACCTAAAAGTTCGTAGATTGTCCAAAACGATTAAGGGGCTTAAGAGATTTATTAACAAAACAAGACTTATTATCATGCACACCGCTGCACACTTTATAGATGGGATTATTATCATTATGAGAATTGTTGTTAATATGTAAAGCAGTTTATTTATAGGTTCGATTTCGTGTATTATACTATCTCTTTCCTGATATAAACTTAATGATTTCATATTCTACACCTCATACTTTTTTTATAAAAAAGAGAATATACCTGCCTTTTACAAATATATTCTCTTTAAAATCAGAAATTATAACTGTTCAATTTCATTTTTATTATCGTAAAGATTTGTAAGACTCTTTGGAAGTCCCTTAAATATTATATAACTTACTACAAGGGTTGCAACTTTATCTGGTATATCAACTACAAACTCATCAAGAAAAGATGCAATCCAAATCGGAAATTTCTTTGCAACTAATATTGCAAACAAACTATCTCCCCATATATTTCCTGTTTGTCCACCCCAAAATGCTATGTTTATAGGAGTTGATACAACTGCTGAAATAACTGCAACTATAATACCACATAATACTGCAGAAAGTATATTTTTAATAAGTCCTTTGTATGCCAAAATTCCAACAGCTATACCTATTGTTATACTTGCAATAGCATAAACAAAGGATATGGGATCCATAGTAAGTCCATAGATTATATTGTTTATTGCACCACTTAGTGCTCCTATAACAGAACCTGCAAGAATACTTGCAAGCATTGTTCCGATTGAGTCAAGCCATAGCGGAAGTTTTAAAACACCTGCAAACAATTTCCCTATGTAGTTAATTCCAACTGCTGCTGGAATTAAAACAAGAGATGCAGTAGAAAACTTAACAGACCACATACTTTTTTTACTCATTTTTATCCCCCCTAATTTAATTTTTATTTATTATGAAATTTATATATGGTCTCCAATGCTAAAATTATTTCTCTTTTTTCTCCCTCAACTGCAGCATCAAGACCATTAACATAGCTGCCTATTCCCTCTTTTGTGTTTTCTTCACTTTCAACTACAACATTTAGTATTGAAAGTGTCTTAATTCCCCTAAGCCTTCCTATAACATAAAGGGACGATGTTTCCATATCCGCACCGAATATGTTTTTGCTTCCCCAAAATCTGCTAATTTCATCTTCATCATCTATATAGAAACTATCGTGACTTCTTACAATTCCTACATGATGATTATATTTTAAGGATTTTGCACATTCTATTGATGTGTTTAAAAGGTCTATATCTGCAACAGCAGGATAATTTTCCTTTATGTAGGTTTTGGATGTACCGTCATCCCTTACTGCAGCCTGGGAAATTATAAGATCGCCAAGTTTAATATGCTTTAATAGTGCACCACAGCTTCCTATTCTAATAGCTGCCTCAATTCCTATGTTTTTAAGTTCTTCAAGGGCTATTGCAGTTGATGGGCCTCCTATCCCTGAGGATATTGCAAGAATTTTTATTCCTTTGTAATAACCTATGATTGATTTGTATTCTCTGTTAAAAGCAACCAATTGGGGATTTTCAAGGTATTCTGCTACCCTGTCAACCCTCATGGGATCCCCTGGAACTATTGTATACTTAACATCAAGATCCTTTGAACATTTTATATGTGGTTCAAAATTTGCCATATTATCCCTCCAGCTATTCATATCTGCTTCTTTGTTCTTCTTTTTTAAGTTCTTCGATATCTTTTATTATTACCTTGCTATTTTGTATTGATATAATATCCATTTGATTTAACATTTGTAAAACTCTATTTATGCTTCTTTTTGTAACAGCCAGCTGGCAGCTTAATTTTTCTTTATCAATTGTAAATTCGATAGTTTTAAAATTATTTGATTTATTTTTTATAGCCTCTTCAATTAAAAAATTGCAAACTCTCTGCTTTAGATTATAAAGAGTATCCTTTCCTGCTTTTTCTGAGAGCTCATAAAATTGCATACAAAGTGTCTTCATCATGATGCTACTCATATTCTTATCCATATCATACCACTTTAAAAAATACTCTCTGTCTATTTCAATCATTGTAATATCAGTAATGGCCTCAACTGAGCATGTAAAAGGTATTTTATTAAAAATCTCAAGCTCTCCAATGTAATTTCCCTTTGAATAAATAGAAAGAGTATATCTTTTTCCATTCTCAGCCATTATAAAAATATCAGCAAATCCATCAACAATTATATAGAATTTTTCATAGACACTTCCTTGATTTAATATAATCGTATTTTTTTTATAATGCCTTATCTGCCATCTTTTTAAAATGTCATAGGGACAGTTCTTTAATAAATCGTATATTTCTTTATTTGATTCTATTATGTTAATAATATTCAAAATTTCCATGTTATCACCTTAATACTATTATAATTTTTGTTTATTTTTAAGGACACTTGTCCCACATATCATAAAAATTATATCTTAAAGATGAGAAAAAATAAATTTTTTCAGATTGTTGATAAACCCCTTGGTTTCAAAAATCAAGGGGTTTATTTATGCGATAGCATATAAATTTTCAAAATAAATTTCTAATTTTAATATAAATATTTTATTAATATTCCTAAAAAATAAAAGGGATAGTACC
>JAOADY010000060.1 GCA_026417075.1 Caloramator sp. | reverse complement strand
CTTTAGCTCATCATCGAATATACCGACAACATTATATCCCCAATGTCTGTTTAAATTTATCTTATTTATAAAATCCTTTGCACCATCGCTAAAACCGACAAAAACAATATGCTTTAAGTTTCTCCCGCTTCTTCTTAAATTCCTTAAAATTAGTCTTATAAGGCTTCTCTCTAAAATAGTAATGATTAAATTTATAATTCCAAATATTAAAAGATATACCCTCGAATAGTTGATTTCCTTGGCAATATATAAAATAAAAATAAATATTAAAAGTCCTAAAAGATTTGCCTTAAGAACATCAATATATTCACTTATTATTGTTTTTGTTCTCTTTGGAGAGTAAAGCTTATAAAGGTTATAGAAAAACAAATAAACGGGTACAACGGCAGCACCATATTTTAAATACACATCAAAGGAAAGATACCCTCCTTCAACTCCTATAACCCCGCTTTTAAACCTTATAAACCATGAAACAAAAAGCGATATTAATATACATAGAGCATCTAATAAAACCTGTAATCTGTTAAAATGCTGTTGATTTTGTTTAATCATATTAATCCCCTATCTTCTAAAAAGATTTACAGCAAAACATATTAAAAATCTAACTGCAATACCTAAATAAACAAATAAAGTAATTAGAATATTATATTTTTTAAAATAATGCTTATTATAAAATAAATACATAGCCCTGTGGAATTCATATAATGTCTTATATTTCTTTTTCCTGCTGCTTGCACCTTTGTAATGAATTATCTTTACCTTTGGAAAATACACAACTTTATATCCTGCCTCTTTAATTCTAAAACACCAGTCTATATCCTCGCCATACATAAAAAACTCTTCATCTAAAAGCCCTATTTTATCGATTGCATCTCTTCTAACCATCATAAAAGCTCCCATCAGGGAATCAACTTCACTTATCTCATCTTCACCAACATAACTCATTGTGTACTGTCCAAACTTTTTTGACTTAGGAAAGAACTTATTCAATTTAAGCATATAATACAAAGAAGCAGAAGGTATAGGAAATCCCCTCTTACAGGCATGATCAAGTTTCCCATCATTAAGTACAACCTTGCACCCTAAAGCTCCTATATCAACATTTTCTTCCATATAGTCAAAACATATTTTTATCGTTTTATCTAAAACGACAGTATCAGAATTTAAAAGCAGCACATACTTTCCGCTGCTTTTTTTTATGCCTATATTATTCGCCTTTGAAAATCCCAAATTGTTTTTATTTTCTATAAGCAAAACATCTTTAAACTCATTTTTAACGAGCTCTACACTTCCATCGACAGAGGCATTATCAACAACGATTATCTCATACTCTAATCCCTTTGTGTTTTTTATAACCGATTCAATCGTCTGCTTTAAAAGTTCTTTCGTGTTGTAGTTTACTATTATAATAGATACATCCATCATTTTCACCTATCTTTTCAGCTTTAAAACAGGATAATAAAAGGTATTATATATTATCCTAAATTCAATTTTAATATAGTTTAATATATTTTCAGGACTGAATTTTACTTTTTCTATGCTTTTAATGCCTTTAAACCCATCAGAAAGTCCCTTTATATAGTCCTTTCCATAGCCCTTTAAGATAAAAAAAAGAGTTTTTATTAAGAAGCCAAGGATTAAAAAAGGCAGATTTAAAAGGAGCATTAAAAAGGGCATATTCTTGTATATCAAAAATATATTATTCCTTGCAGCAGTCCTTACTTTAAAACCGTTGTACCTGCTTCCTGTTGTAGCACTTCCAATGTGATAAACTATAGCACTGCTGCAGTACATATTTTTATACCCGTATATTCCTGCCCTGAAACCTATATCGACATCTTCCATATAGGCAAAAAATTCTTCATCAAAATATCCTATTTTATCAAATATTTTCTTTCTGTAAATTGCAGCACCAGCACAAGAAGAGAAAATTTCTTTATCCGTATTAAAATTATGGATATATTCATTATTTCCTCTTTTTATCGTATAACCCAATATTGTGTATTCATCCCCTGCATCGTCTATCTT
>JAOADY010000047.1 GCA_026417075.1 Caloramator sp. | reverse complement strand
GGGTATCCTTATGCTTAGTTTCAAGCCTTGGTACAGACTTTAAAAGTGCCCAGGTATATGGATGCTTAGGATTATAGAATATTTCATCTGTAGTACCTCTTTCAACAACCATACCAGCATACATAACCTGTATTCTATGTGCAATGCTTGCAACGACTCCAAGGTCATGAGTTATAAGAATAATTGCAGTTCCAAGAGTATTGTGAAGTTCCTTCATCAAATCCATTATCTGTGCCTGTATAGTAACATCAAGAGCAGTTGTAGGTTCATCAGCAATTAATATCTTTGGATTACATGCAAGGGCAATAGCAATCATAACTCTTTGCCTCATACCGCCTGAAAATTGGTGAGGATACTGATTTACTCTTTCCTGTGCATTAGGTATTCCAACCATCTGAAGCATTTTTACAGCTTCATTAATCGCTTCCTTTTTATTCATTCCTCTATGAACGATAAGATTCTCTGCAATCTGCTTACCAATTTTCATCGTTGGGTTAAGAGAAGTCATAGGATCTTGGAAAATCATGCTGATTTCCCCACCTCTTAACATTCTCAACTCTTTTTCATTCATCTTTAAAATATCTTTATCTTTATAAAAAATTTGTGATTCTTTTTTGATATCTCCAGGAGGTGATGGTATAAGCCTTAATATAGACTTTGAAGTTATACTTTTACCACATCCCGATTCTCCAACTATTGCAAGGGTTTCTCCTTCTTTTAATTCAAAGGAAACACCTCTTACTGCTTTAACTTCTCCTGCATAGGTATGAAATGAAACTCTTAAATCTTTAACTTCAAGTAACTTTCCCATTTTACAACCTCCTTACTGTCTGAGCTTTGGATCTAGAGCATCTCTAAGCCCATCACCAAGTAAATTGAATGCTAGCATCGTTATACATATTGCAAGGGCTGGGAAAAGCAGCTGATGAGGATAAAAATCCATATACTGCTGACCGTAGGAACAAAGAGCTCCCCAGCTTGTTTTCGGAGGCTGTATTCCAAGACCTATAAAACTTAGAAAAGCTTCTGCAAATATAAATGAAGGTATATCAAAAGTAGTATAAACTATTATTATACCTATAGTATTTGGTATAAGATGCTTGAAAATTATCCTATTCGAATCTGAGCCTAAAGCCTTTGCTGCAAGTATGTATTCTGACTCTTTAAGCTGCATAACTTGTCCTCTTACCATTCTTGCCATACCCGTCCAACCTGTTATACAAAGTGCAAGTAACAGCGAAAAAATACCTGGCTTTAATATAACAGAAAGAATAATAACAACTATCATATAGGGTATACTATTTAAAATTTCAACAATTCTCATCATTACATCATCAACAGTTCCGCCAAAATATCCGCTTATTCCTCCGTATATACATCCTATAATAACTTCAATTATTGTCCCAACAAAACCAATTGATAATGATACTCTTCCTCCAACCCAAAGTCTTGTAAATAAATCTCTTCCAAGAATATCAGTTCCAAACCAATGGGCTGCATTAGGTTTTTGATTTCTCACGCTCATATCCTGTAATTTATAGTCAGGTCCCATATAAGGTCCAATAATACAAAATATTACTAATAATATCAATAAAAATAAAGAAAAAATAGCAACTTTATTTTGTTTCAATCTTCTCCATGCGTCTTGCCAATAGGTAAGATTAGGGCGAACTATTGATTCTGCCTCATTTTCATCTATTCCTATTATTCTAAATTTGCTTTTGTCAACCGTTTCCAATTTCGTCCCCTCCTATTTCTTCTTTTTTGTTAAGCTGATTCTTGGATCTACTAGGCAATAGGTAATATCAACAAGAAGCAAAGAAACAATATATAAAAACGAAAAGAATATAGTAAGTCCCAATATTACATTATAATCATTTGTGTTGATCGCCTCTATCATTGAACTACCCATTCCTGGAATTGCAAAAATTCTTTCAATTACTAAAGTTCCTGTTATAATCATAGCTATCTGGGGACCTAAAATTGTAATAATAGGTATTATAGCATTTCTAATTACATGCTTAACAGCAACAGCACCCTTTGATATACCCTTTGCCTGTGCTGTAAGTATATAATCCTGATTAATTACATCAAGAACCGAAGTTCTCATATATCTTGCATAGGTTGCAATGCTCCCAAAACATAATGCTATTGTTGGAAGTATTGTATATTTAAATCCCTGGGCAAAGGTATCAGTTGAAGCCTTCCATCCTGCAATTGGTATACTCCCTTTTCCGCCTAATGTCGTCTGAAGTAAAAATGCTATAACGAATCCCGGTACAGAAACGCCTAATATTGCAATAAAAATTACAATATAATCTACCGTTGTATTTCTTCTAAAGGCAGCAATTATACCTAATATTATCCCGATTAATAGTCCTAAAATTACTGCCTGTATTCCTATCCAAGCAGAAGCTGGCATTTTATATTTTATAATCTCATTAACTGAAAATCCAGGCGTTACGAAAGAATCTCCAAAATTCCCATGAAGAAGCTGTTTTAGATACATAAGCCATCTTTCAGCAATAGGTCTATCAAGTCCATACTTATGCCTTATCATTTTCTGCAATTCAGGTGGCATTTTTCGGGCTTGCTGTGAAATTGGATCTCCAGGCATTGCATTCATAAGAAAAAAAGTAGCAGTAACTATTATGAACATTGTAAATATCATGTATGATGCTCTTTTTAATATATACTTGCCCATCTTCATCCTCCTTATAAATTTAAATCTTAAATGTATATATATTAATGATATCTACAGAAATTGTAGATATCACGCTATTTTTGTCTTTTTTATAACTTATATTTATAAATATATTATAAACATTGCAATTGCTACAGTTTTTTAACTGTAGCAATTGACACATTTAACATTATAGATTATTTTTTATTTTCCTTCAATAGAAACATATCTTAACTGATAAGTTCCTCCAAAGGATGGATATTGAAGTCCTTTTACATGGTTGTGTATAAATGTCCTTCTATCTGCATAATAAACAGGTCCAATAGCTGCATCCTTAACTATCAAAAGCTCTTCAGCCTGTTTTGTAAGTTCCATTCTCTTTTGAGTATCAACTTCTACATCAAGCTTTTCAACGAGCTTGTCATATTCTGGATTATTATATTTACCATAGTTATTTCCATTAGTACTCTTAAACAATTCTACGAATGTATATGGATCGCTGTAGTCTGCTCCCCAACCTGCCAAAGTAATGTCAAATTTTTGCTGATCTATCTTAGTTAAAAAGTCATCAAAACTTGCTGATGAATCTATTACAATTTCGCCTATTCCTATTTTCTGTTTCCAGTTGTTTATGAAAAATTCTACCTGCTGCCTTTCGTCTGCAGAGTCACCCTGTGGGAGAAAATGTAATTTATATTTTGCTGGATTTGGATCTAATCCTAAATCCTTAAGTCCTTCTATGAATAATTGCTTTGGATCCTGATTCATAACGGCCTTTAATGGTTCCTGAACATTATCCCTATATTTTTTATCGTTAACCAATATTTTATCTGGTATCAATCCATAGGCTACAAAGCCTCTCTTTAGTATCTGATTAATATAGCCATCTCTATCTATAGCTATTGTCAATGCAAGTCTAACCTTTGGACTTTGAAGTATTTTAGTATTTTCTGCATATTTTCCTGAGCAGTTGTACTGCATATAGTATGCTGAAGGACTCACATCTTGTTCAAATTTCCATTTCTTTTGTTCTGCTCCCTGCTTTAATAGTTTAAGATATTCTCCTCTTCCACCCATTGCATCGAGCTGCTTGTTTGTAAACATCTGATATCTTGTCTTTATTTCCTTTATATCTTGAAGAACTACTTTATCAACCTTTATATTGTCTGCATTGTAATACTTAGGATTCTTAACAAGGGTTAATTTTGTGTTTATACTATCATCTTGAACTGTAAATGGTCCACAAAATACCATCTTTGAAAGTGATTCCTTAGTAAGAGCACCATATTTTTCTCCTACAGCTTCAACTATATCCTGTCTTTGAGGAGCTAATAATGCAAAACTTGTTATTTGGAAGAAATATGGAGTTGGCTTTTCTAATGTAATTTTTAATGTCTGATCATCAACAGCTTTAATACCAACTTCATCGGCTGAACACTTACCTGTGTTGTATTTTTGACCATTCTTTAAAATATACAAGAAACCTGCATAGGATGCCTTAGTATCAGGGTTTAGTATTCTCTTCCAAGCATATTCAAAATCCTTTGCAGTAAGTGGTTTGCCATCGCTCCAATTGAGTTTTCTTAAATGGAATGTCCATTCTATTCCGTCTGCACTGCTTTCCCATTTTTCTGCAGCTCCTGGGACATTCTCATCATTATTTAATACTGTCAATGTTTCCATTGTATTTTGAATAATATCAAAGGATGCCTGGTCTGTTGCCTTAGCAGAATCTAATGTTTTAACTCCACCTTCAAGCAAATTTAATACCTTTGGAGTTTTTGTGTTTTCAGCAGCTTTTTGTCCACAGCCTGTCAATGCTATTGTTGATAGCATCATTACAGCAAGAACAGCTGCTAAAATTTTTGATTTTTTCACGCTTAATTCCCCCTATTCTTAATATAATATTTTAACTTGCATTAAAAATACAAGTTAATTAGGCAAATTAATTTACTTTTTATTGTTCAGCAAAATCAAAAATATGAATATTTAATATTTTTAAAAATATTAAATAGTAAATAAATTTTAATAATTGAATTTGTATATCATTTATTTTTTAATATTAGCACAATTAAATTTATATGTCAATTATTGCTATTAATCTTGTTTTTCATCAACACATATAAATAATTACTAATAAATATAACTTATTAATACTTAATGAATCTCCCAAATGATTTATATTTATATTATTTATATTCTTTTCTAATAAACTTTTCAACTTCATTATATTTCATTTATGACAAATTTTATAAACATTCCTATTTTTTTTATGCTTTTTTATAGTTTTTCTCTTTTTTTGAAATTTGACATTTTTCAATTATATGTTTTTTTATTCATTATTATTAAAAACTAAAATTAACTTTTATACTCTCTTTTTCTAAATCAAATATAATTTCAAATTTGCAAGAACTCTAATATTATATTGCAAAATAATTTATACTCTTTAATTTTAAAAAATTATTTACTTTAAATTTATATTTGAAACTTTTAAAATAGCAGTAATCATTTAAGATTATAAAAAATTAAGTGCTGCTAAAATGGCAGCACTATTCACTATATCTTTTCTCTTTTTGTATAGTGGGTATGCAAAAGCTCATGCGCCTTTTTCCATCCAACTTCACCGATGTATTCTTCATAAAGCTTAAGTACAGCAGGATTTTCATGGGATTTTCTTATCTTTTTATTTCTATCCTCAGTATAAACTGCTTCCATTCTCTTTTTAACTATATCTAAATTTCCAAAATGATAGGGTTGACCTCCTCCATCTATACATCCTCCTGGGCAAGCCATTATCTCGATTGCATGATATTGGGACTCTCCTCTTTGTATTGCTTCAAGAAGCTTTCGTGCATTTCCCAAACCATGGGCTACCCCTATTTTAATATCCTGTCCATTTATATTAATAGTTGCTTCCTTTAATCCATCTAATCCTCTTACACTTTTGAATTCAACATCTTCCAAAGTTTTATTTGTAAGCCACTCATAAGCTGTTCTAAGAGCTGCTTCTATAACTCCTCCTGTTGTACCGAAGATAACCGATGCACCTGTTGATTCCCCAAGAGGTTCATCAAAATCTTCATCGGATAGGCTTTTAAAATCAATACCTGCCTCTTTAATCATATCTGCAAGTTCTCTTGTTGTTATCACTAAATCAACATTTTTAAGCCCTTCATGCTTAAGCTCTGGTCTTATTACTTCATATTTTTTAGCAAGGCATGGCATAACCGATACCACAACTATTTTTTCAGGGTTAATTCCCATTTTATCTGCAAGATAAGTTTTTGCAATAGTTCCAAACATTATGTGTGGAGATTTACAGGTTGAAGGTATATCAAGCAAATCTGGAAATTGATGTTCAATAAACTTAACCCAGCTGGGGCAACAGCTTGTAAGAATAGGTAGCCTTCCTCCATTTTGAAGTCTATCTATAAACTCATGGGCTTCTTCTAAAATAGTAACGTCTGCAGCAAAATCTGTATCAAAAACTTTTTTAAATCCTAACCTTCTTAATGCAGCTACCATTTTACCTGTTACAATACTTCCTGCTTCCATTCCAAATTTTTCTCCGAGGGCAACTCTTATTGCCGGTGCTGTTTGAACTATTACATATTTATCAGGGTCTGAAAGTGCCTCCCATACCTTTGAAACATGGTTTATCTGTGTTAAGGCTGCTGTTGGACATACTGCAACGCACTGACCGCAAAATGTACACTGAGTATCTATCATGGGAAGCCCAAATGCAGGTGATACAACTGTTTCAAATCCTCTGTCCACTGCAGAATAAACATTGCAGGTCTGAACTTCGTTGCACATAGTTTCACATCTTCTGCACATTATACACTTGTCGAGATTTCTATATATAGACTCGCTTGATAAATCCTTGGGATATGTTGACATTTTCCCCTTATATCTTATATTTCTAATGCCTAAGTCTGCTGCAAGCTGCTGAAGCTGGCACTGTGTATTCTTTTCACAAACTAAGCAGTCTGTAGGATGATCTGATAATAAAAGTTCAACTACAGTTCTTCTTGCTTTTATTGCTCTTATACTGTCTGTTTTTACAACCATTCCATCCATAACTTCAGTAGCACAGGCAGGAGCAAGGTTCCTCCTTCCTTCCACTTCAACAACGCATACTCTGCAAGAAGCTGTTCTATTTACCATTTTTATATCGTGTAAATCAAGATAGCATAACGTTGGAATATGTATATTCGCTTTTTTTGCAGCTTCAAGAATTGTTGTCCCTTCAGGTACACTAACTTTTATACCATTTATAGTTAAATTAATCATATTTATTCCCCTTTCTAATATTCATCTTCTGGTTATAGCATTAAACCTGCATGTAGCCATGCAAGCCCCGCACTTTATGCATTTTTCTCTATCTATGACATGAGTTTTTCTAACTTCACCAGAGATGGCATTAGTAGGACATACCTTTGCACAGGCTGTGCAGCCAACACACTTTTCAGGCAGTATGTAGTATTTTAAAAGAGCTGTACAAACTCCCGCAGGACATGTTTTATCCTTTACATGAGCAACATATTCATTCCAAAAGAAATTCATAGTGCTTAAAACTGGATTAGGGGATGTCTGGCCAAGACCGCAAAGGGCTGTATCCTTTATAGTTTGCCCTAAATCTTTGAGTTCCTCAAGGTGCTCCATTGTTCCTCTTCCTTTAGTAATTTCTTTTAAAATTTCAAGCATCCTCATATTCCCTACTCTGCAGGGAGTACATCTTCCGCAGGACTCATCACAGGTAAACTCGAGATAGAATTTTGCTATGTTTACCATACAATCATCCTCATCCATTACTATCATCCCGCCGGAGCCCATCATGGAACCAATTTTTGTTAAGTTATCATAATCTATTGGAGTATCAAGATGTTCTTTGGGAATGCATCCTCCAGAAGGTCCGCCTGTTTGAACAGCTTTAAAGGCTTTCCCTCCTTTAATTCCTCCTCCAAGATCATAAATTATCTCCCTTAACGTCAATCCCATTGGCACTTCAACAAGTCCAACATTATTAACCTTTCCTGCTAGGGCAAATACCTTTGTTCCTTTGCTTTTTTCTGTCCCAATTGATTTAAACCAGTCTGCACCTTTTAAAATAATTGGACATATATTTGCAAAGGTCTCAACGTTATTTATATTAGTGGGTTTTTTCCAAAGACCCTTTTGAGCTGGAAAAGGCGGTTTAACCGTTGGCTCTCCTCTCCCTCCTTCAATAGAATTTATAAGGGCAGTTTCTTCTCCACAGATAAAAGCACCTGCGCCATATTTTAGATCGATATCAAAGGAAAAGTTAGAACTTAAAATATTTTTTCCCAAAAGTCCAAGCTCATAGGCCTGCTTAATTGCTATTCTAAGCCTTTGTATAGCAAGAGGATATTCTGCTCTTATGTATATGTATCCTTTATCAGCACCTATACAGTATCCGCAAATTGCCATAGCTTCAAGTACAGAATGGGGATCTCCCTCTAGGATGCTTCTATCCATAAAAGCACCTGGGTCGCCTTCATCAGCATTGCATATTACATACTTTTGCTTAGATTCTGACTTTCTTGTCATTTCCCATTTTAAACCAGTTGGAAAGCCTCCTCCTCCTCTGCCCCTTAGACCGCTTTTTTTAACTTCTTCAATAACTTCCTCAGGAGTCATTTCTGAGAGCACCTTTCCAAGAGCCTGATATCCGTCAGCTGCTATATATTCATAAATATTTTCAGGATCGATAAAACCACAGTTTCTAAGAGCAATTCTTATCTGCTTTTTATAAAAGGGCATATCGCTTTGTTCAGGAAGGAATTCCTTTGTTATAGGCTCTTTATATAAATATTCCTCAACAATTCTTCCCTTTATAATGTGCTCATTTATTATTCTAACTGCTTTTTCAGAATTTACTTCAACATAAAAAACATTATCAGGAGTTACTTTTACTATGGGTCCCTTTTCGCAGAATCCAAAGCAACCTGTTGTAATAACGTGAATTTCATCTTTAAGACCTGCTTTTTCAATTTCCTTTTCAAATATTTCAATTATTTCAGAAGACCCTGAAGCTTTACATCCTGTTCCACCGCAAACAAGCAAGTTCATTCTATAATTAGGCATTTTTACACCTCCTGTAAATTATATATTTTTAAATGTTCTCTCTAAAATCCAATCTTTTTGAATTTCTCCATTCTTTATATGTTTTTTAACTAATTCCCTACCTCTTTCTGCATTTATATTCCCATATAGAACCGGTTCTTTGCCTGGAAATCTAACCTCAACTGTAGGTTCTGCATAGCAGTACCCTAAACATCCTGATTGAACAACAACTACATTAGTAAGTTTTTCTTTTGCAACTTCGTCTATTATCGCATTTATTGTATCCCTTGCACCTGAGGCGATTCCACAGGTAGCCATCCCTACTGAAATACGAATTTTATTCTCTGAATTTGAAGTGTCTCTTCCTATTATATTTTCTCTGTATTTATCTCTTATAGCTTTTAATTCATCAAGAGATTTAATCCCTGCCACATTAAAACCTCCTATTCCCTATATTCCTTTATAATATCTTCTACATCTTCTACCTTAACTCTTCCATAAACCTTACCATCAACCATAACAACCGGTGCAAGCCCGCAGGCTCCTACACATCTTAAAGTGTTAACAGTAAACATGCCATCTTTACTCATATTGCCCTCTTTTATCTCAAGTATTTTTTTAAACTCTTCAAGTATTTTTTCTGCTCCTTTCACAAAGCAGGCTGTTCCCATGCATATATTAATAACATGCTGTCCCCTTGGTTCCATAGTAAAGTATGAATAGAAAGTAACTACTCCAAAGACCTTTGAAGCTGGTATATTACATTTTCGTGCTATAAAAAGCTGTAACTCCTTAGGGAGATATCCAAATATATCCTGAGCTTCATGAAGAATGTTAATAAGTGAGCCTTCTTTTTCTTCTATACCATCGATATATTCTTCAAGCTTTCTTAATTTTTTACTGTCAAGGTTATATTCACTCATAAATTTTCCTGCTAATTTTGCAGGCTTTTCACCATCCTTTCTATTAATTTTTATAATCCTTCACCCTATAAGTATTTCCAAAATATGTTTTATTATTTATTTAATTTATTGATAATTTATATTTTTATAAAAAGTTAAATCGATTTATAAAATACTCAATTTAATTATCTTTCATAATTACTGTATATAATTCTAAAAATGAATACTTTTAATTATTAAGGAAACAATATACATAGAATGTTAAAGGAGGCGATTTTATGACCAATCTGACGCCCTCAATTGGTTGGGGCTGGTGGCTTTTGCTTCATATAATTACTATTCCTCTACTGCTTTACTTAGGAAAAGGTATGATAAAAAAAGAAGTTGATTAGGAGGTAAGATTATGTATACTCCAAGATTAGGATGGACTTATTGGATTATACTCCATCTAATTACAATTCCCCTTACAATATATATTGGCTCTTTATTTAGAGATAGAGAATCGACTAGAGTAAAATAAACATTAATTTATGTAATTAATCTGTATATTCATATACTATATTGTCATTTCAGTCAAATACCAGGCTGAATAAATTTTTATACAATTTAACTAAAAAGTGCTGCCAATTGGCAGCACTTTTTACAAACTCATACTATAAAATTTTATAAATACCGTATACAATAAAACCTATACCAAGCAATGTCAAAAATAGTATTATAATTTTTTCAAAAGATTTATCTTTTTCAGCCGATGAAAATTTTTTTACTCCCTTTAATGCAGCTACATTTAATATTATAAACCAACTAAACATACCAACAATAATAAAAAACAAAAACAAATAGTAATTAAAAGAACAATTATCACTAAATCTATGTATTAATGCGCCACTAATAGTCAACCAAAAGGAATGGGTCATAGGATTGGTAAAAGCTATTAAAAATCCCTTTAAAACAGGCATTGATTCAAACTTGTTAACATTAACATCTTTTTTGTTTTTTAATTTTTTATAATCATCACAAGCAAAAATAATAATTAAAATTCCACAAACAATAAAAAATATACCTTCTGTTTTTTTATTCTGACTAAACAAATTAAATAACCCTATATTAATAAAAATTATATCTACAGCATCTGCAAGAACAGCTCCAAGAGCAACCAATAGCCCTTCTCTTATTCCATAACTTAATGTTTTTTTTACCGACTCCATTCCAGCAGGCCCTAGAGGAATTGCAAAAGCTATTCCAGTAAAAAAACCTGCTATTATTATTCTTAATAGCATTAATAAATGTCTCAAACTAACATCCCCTTTAATATCCCTGGCAATAAAAATATATAATAATTGTTTCTGATTCTCTAATTATATAATAATGAAGGCTGTAAATTCAATCTTGTGTTTTTTAAAGCTTTAAGCTCAACTGAGTTCATCATATAAACATTAAGTACAGACTATTCTAATATCCTAATAATAGCTACACATGCAATTTTTTATAAAAACTTAATATAGCAGGAGAAGATTATCCTGCTATATTAAAAGTTATAAAGAATATTTATAGATACAATTAATAATCTGCTTTATATAACCCAAACAACTTTAAAAGTTTTTGGTAAAAGCTTAAAGTTTTAGGTTTTTCATAAATACTTTTTGGCTTTGATAATTTTATATCATCAGTCTTTAAAACAAATTGTACTGAAGATACGTTTGTGTTTTTTTCTGACACAAAGGATACTGTTTTATCATTACTTCCTAAAACATCATCAATCATTTCATCTATTATTTTATTTATTTCACCATCAATATTAGAAGTTTTTACCCTTAAATCAGCTGTTCCTTTTTTATAAGAAGTAATACCATTTTGAAGTTTTTTTGCCGCCATATTTATTTCAAGCATAGAATTATATAATTTCTCAGAAGCAGAAGAAATCTTTGAAGAATATTCGTTTAATTGTGATAATCCCATTGATAAATCAAAAGCTCCCCTCTCAAGCTTTGATACACCATTCATATACTCTTTAAGTCCTTTTGTATATTCTACAATACTGTCAAGTTGCTTTTTTACTGTTGAAAGTTCAGGAATATCAGGTAAAACCGTGCTATAATTTTCTGGTGTTAAAGCAGGTAGTTTTAATCCCTTTTCAGAGAGCTTTAAGTTTATTGTATCAAATACGTATTGCTGCATTGCAAAAGCCCCTTTTTCTAAAGAATCATTTTGCTTTAACAATTCTGATAAGCCATTTTTAAGATTATCTGCTCCTATACTTAGTTTACTCCTTCCATAATCAAATTCAGATAAGCCTTCATTATATGCTTTAAGGCCTTCCATATACTCTTTAATCCCACTTGAAAGCTGATTTGCCCCATAGAGAAGATTCCCTGACCCGTCATCAAGCTTTTTTATTGCATCAGATAGCTTTGATATATCCTTTGTAAACTTATCTTTATCAATTTTCATATCAAGATAAAGTCTTATTCCGTTAATTGTAACTGAATCCATCTCAAAATCATGTACATCTGCTGTAATCGAAATATCCGCACCTTTACCCGGCAATACTATATATGTAATTTGTTTTTTCCCTCCTGCATCTATTATAGTAGCATTATCAGCTTTTATATTATCGCACAGCTTTGTATCAAGCAAAATAGATATTTGTAATGCGTAATTGTTAAAAAAAGTACTGTTAACTTTAGTATTTTGTTTTACAGATATCATAATTTTAAGTGCACCATTTTTACCCGCAAGCTCTTTACCTGAAATTTCTTTCCCATTTATAAAATATTTAAGTGAAATGTTCCATGGAAGTTCTTTCGATATAAGATTCCCCTGATAATAAAGCTTTTTTGCTGTTGCATTTACGCTTATTTTATCACCATTAACATTTAATTTATCAGAGGTAGTCATATTAGTAAGCTTTGAATAATTACCATAATCAATAATCTTTCCTTTTTCAAAAATATTAACTACATAAATATTTTTAACATTTCCATCGGTATTTAAAAGACCATAAACAACTTCCTCTTTTTTAGGCATAATATCTGATGCATAAACTGGTACTGAAAATTCTAAGCAAAATATAATCAATAAAACAGCAGCAATTTTTTTCATATAAATCTCTCCTTTTCAATATTTAAACTGTTTTGCATTATTAATTTATTTTAATGTAAAGTAGTCTTTTGGATAACTTTATCAAAATGCACTAACAGTGCAGGAAGTACACAAGCAACCATTATAAAGGAAAGCAGAGTACCTCTTCCAAGGAGTTCACCAAGTTCAGAAACAATTGGATTTGAGGAGGTTAATGCTAAAGTAAAACCTGCTGTTGAAAGTATTGCAGATGATATTAATACTGCAATTAAATTATCATCAATAGTTCTTTCCATAGCATCTTTACTATTTAATTCTTTTCTAAATCTTAAATACCTTTCAGTCATGAGTATTGCATAATCAACCGTTGCACCAAGCTGTACAGTGCTTATTACTAAATATCCTATAAAGTTAAAGGATTTTCCTGAAAAATATGCAAAGGAAAGATTAATCCATATTGCTGTTTCAATAGTAAATAATAACAGTAAAGGACTAATTGCTGATTTAAAAGTCAATAGAAGAACAATTAATATTCCAATAACTGCTATTAAGTTTACAAGTTTTGTATCTTTTGAAACCACATTTTTCATATCATAAAGTGAAGCTGTCTCCCCTGCTAAATAATATGTATTGTAATATTTATTAGCTGTACTTAAAACAGTTTGAACTGTCGTAAAAGCTTCATTTCCTTCATTATTCAAATCAGTATAAATGAAAATGCGGACATAATTATTTGAATAAAATTTCTTTACTAGTTCATCAGGTAAATATTCGGATGGAATTTGTGCACCTACTGCAGTAACATAGGATATAACACTATCAATATGTGGAATATCAGACAGCTTATCGCAAAGCTTTAGCTCTTTATCTTTATACCCTTTAGGAACAAGTAAAACAAAGGTATTTTCCTTTCCAAATATTTTTTCAATATTTATAGAATCCTTCACTATACGAGATTTATCATCAGCACTTTTATTTCCATAGACAAATTCAACCTTTGATTTTGCTAAATAGCAAGGAACAGCAACAATTACAGATATTATTAATATTGCTGTGTTTATTTTTAAAATGTACTTTCCTATTCCTTTTAGGCTTGGAATAAGCTGGCGGTGCTTAAATTTATCGATAAATCTATAACAGCAAAGGGTTACAGAAGGTAAAAAAATCACACTTGAGATAAAGCTAAACATAATACCTTTTATTAAATTTAGCCCTAAATCTTTTCCTATTCCAAAGCGCATAAAAATCAATGCAAAAAAGCCTACAATAGTAGTGCTGGCACTAGCTGAAATTGTTGTAATTGATTTTTTAATTGCAAGCTTCATTGCCTGATTTTCATCATACTCTGCTCTGTATTCATTAAAGCTGTGGAGCAAAAAAATAGCATAATCGAGAGAAACAGCAAGCTGTAATATTGGACTTATTGACTGTGTTAGAAATGATATTTCTCCAAAAAATATATTTGTACCCATATTAATAAGAATAGCAATGCCAATAGAAAGTAAAAATAGCAATGGCTCAATCCATGATGTAGTATATAGTACCAATATTATTAAAATAATAGGAAGCAGTATTTCAAAGGCTTTAATTACTTCAGAATAAGACATCTTTTGTGATAATGCTGTATTAACTGCATCTCCAGCAATAGCATTATCTTTGCCTATTAAATTGTAAATTAAATCAACTGTATTTCTTTCCTTTCCTTTTTCAATTGTAACTGTAAATAAGGCATTTTTATCTTTATAATAATTTTTAAGAATAGATTCATCCAAAAATTCAAGCGGAGTAGTAGTAAGTCTATCTATTCCAATAACATCATCTATCCAATTTACTGATTTTACTCCATCTATTGATGAAATTTTTTCTTTAAATTTTAATGCTTCTATAATAGTTACATTTTTAATCATAACTTTAGCATTGGGTATTTCATCTTTAAATTCATTCTTCATTATATTAATTGCTGTTGTTGAATTCGTTTTTTTAGGAAGATAGTCTGCCATATTATAATTAATTGAAACAATTGACGCAAAAATCGCCCCAAAAACTGCAAAGATTAAAAATACAATAATAATTATTTTTTTGTATTTAACAACAAACTCACAAAGCTTATTCATTTAATATCCTCCCTTCCTTTTATTTTCACTATATTGACTATTTAGTATACTTTTAATATAATAAACACTGTGTTTAATAGTCAACAGACAGATATTTTCAATATGTTTGTTGTCAAACAAAATAAGCATAATTGTTTATCAATTTACATTTTTTAATTGGAGGGGAAAAGAATGAGAAGTGCTAAAGATGACAGAAGAGTTAAATATACAAAAATGGTACTGAAAGAGAGTTTTATAAAGCTTCTTAGCAAAAAAGACATATCAAAAATAACAATAAAAGAAATCTGTGAAGATGCTGATATAAATCGTGCAACTTTTTATGCTCATTACAGCGATCAATATGATCTTATGAGAAAAATCGAAAATGAACTTCTTGAAAATATTAGCTCATATATTACTGAATTTGCCAAGAAAAGTAATAACTTTAACGATGTTGAATTGATCGAAAAGATTTTTGAGTATATAAAAGAAAATGCCCAGCTGTGCAAGTTACTACTGAGCAAAAAAGGCGACCTGGATTTTCAAAAGCGTGTTATGATGCTTGTTTATGATAAAAATCTTATCGATTTGACTAACGAAGGAATATTTTCAAGAGAATATGCTGACTATATCTATTCCTATACCATAACCGGGTGTGTAGGTATAATTCAAAAATGGCTTGAAGATGGAATGGATAAATCCACTCGATTTATGGCTGAAATGATTATAAGGCTTACAACATATAATAATGCACCAAAATAACATTATATTGAGCTTTTCATTACAGTAAAAGGTTTGTTTTTTATAATTTAAAATCAAAGTTTATCCTGCGCTTTCATCGGCTTTAATCCTAATGATTTTATTTCTTTTATTATATCTTTCAAGAGCTTCTATAAAACTTTTCCCAAATATAGAGGAAAAAATAACATTGCCAATAGCATGAAAAGTGTCATGCCAAAAACTCAATATATTCCCTGTAATAATTACTTTCCATGTTATAGGTCTCATAAATTCAAGTACATACCATTGATTTAATATCGTTCCATATATGTATCCCCATAAGCCGCATAAAAATATAAACCCTTTTATACCCATATTCTCTATTCTCTTCCTTAACATTCCAAAAAACACTCCACACAAACCCCATCCCATCATCTGCCATAAAGTCCATGGCCCATGTCCAAGGAAAAAATTAGAAATAAAAGCACACATAGAACCCACCATGAAACCATTTACAGGTCCTAGAGTATATCCACTGACAGCACACATAAACGTTACAGGCTGAAACCCTGGAATTGCAGCAAAAGGCACACGCATAACTCCTCCTATTGCAGATACAGTAGCCAGTAAAGCCATTGTTCTAGAATTTATCTCCTTTGTTTCAAAAAGAAGAACAAAGGAGCCTATTATAAAAAACATAGATATTTTTACTGCTTCTTCCATATAAAAATCAAAATAAGTTATAATAAGTAGCAAAATTATATAAGATATAATAATTAAAGTACCTACTTTAATTTTATGCTTCATTTTGTTCACCTGCATCTTTATATTTGCTTTTTAAAATCAAATTAATAGCATTTTTTGAATCCGTTACTTTACATTTATTTTTGAAAACCTTTGAAATTTGGGGAGAGTAATATATTGCATCACACAATATATCATCTTTATACCCCCTTGCAACAACCTCGCCTCCAAACATAATAAGAACGGTATCTACATAATCTGCTGCAAAATCTACATCATGGGTAATAAGAACTATACTCTTTCCCTGTGAAGCAAGTTTTTTAATTATTTCTCCAAGATTTTCCTTAGCAACTGCATCCATACCTCTAGTTGGCTCATCAAGTATTAATATCTGAGGATCAGCAACTAACGTACAAGCAAGTGCTACCCTTTGTTTTTCTCCTCCGCTTAAATCTCTTGGGTTTTTCTCTTTAAGATGGTCTATATCAAAAAGTCTTAAAACATCCTTTACCCTTTTTTCATTGAACTCATCTATATTTTTTAAAGTATAACTTACTTCTTCAAAAACAGTTTTTCTCCCAAAATAATCATTGGGATTTTGTGAAAGATATCCTATTTTTTTTATAGTTTCAAAAATATCAAACTTTTTTATATTTTTTCCGCTAATTAATATATTACCAGTATAATCTTTAATAAGTCCTGCAATTATCTTAAACAGCGTACTTTTTCCAGCGCCATTTTCTCCCATTACACATAGTATTTCACCTTTATGGAGCTGAAAATTTATATTTCTTAATGTTCTAAGCCCTTTTTCATATTCAAAGCTTAATTTTTCAACCTCTAAAATACTCTCATTAAAACTTTTTTTTACAATATCAGGCTTTGAAAATGTCCTGTCCTTGATAGCTTCTCTTGCCTGTTTTACGTTTACAGGCAAAAAATTTTCCCCAGCTTGATTAAATATATATGTGATATTTGGAAGATGATATCTGCTTTTTATTTCCTTTGGAATTTTATTAGGCGTTCCTTCTGCTATAATTTTGCCTTTTTCCATAAAAATAATTCTATCAGCAATATCGAAACATTTATCCAGCCTTTGTTCAACAAGCAAAATAGTTTTCCCAAAATCCCTATTTAATTTTTTAATTGAGTTTATTACTTCTTCAGCACCTATTGGATCAAGCTGTGATATAGGTTCATCAAACAATATTATTTCAGGATTCATTGAAACAACAGAAGCTATTGCAACCCTTTGTTTTTCACCACCTGACAATTCAGTAGTTTGTCTATTTTTTACAAAGTTTAATGCAAGAAGAGAAATAACTTCACAGACATTTCTTTTCATCTTATTTACATCAAATCCCAAATTCTCTAAGCCGAAAGCTATTTCTCTTTCAACATCCTGAAGTATGATTTGTTTTTCTGGGTGCTGATAAACCATACCCACATTTTTTATAATTTCATCCATTTTCAATGAAACAATATCCCTTCCATTTAAATAAACATTTCCCTTTATCTTACCGCCGTAATAATCTGGGATAACCCTGTTTATAAGCCTTATAAGCGTAGATTTTCCGCAACCAGAAGGTCCAGTTATAAGAACTAATTCACCTTCATTAATTTTTAAATTAATATCCTCTATAGCTCTATTATTACAATCTGGATACCAATATGTAACATCTTGAATATTAATTACTTCCATACTTTCCACCCCCAGTTTAATAACGATGGAATATAAAGCAACAAACATATTAAAATTCCATGATAAGATATATTCCTTAATGGATTGTCAACTGTTGGATAAAACTCAAATCTATTTAAGCCTTGTTTTAAAAAATAAATTATATAAATATATATACATATTGCATAAATTAAAATAACCACATCCCAAAAGCTTAATTTTTCATAGAAATATGATGTTCTTTTTAATTTCATTCCGTATCCCCTTGAATACATAGATTCTGCCATTTCAGCTGAATCCTCAAGACTTGATAAAAAAAGTATATTAACAACATTTCCGTAGCTTTTCGCTTTGTTTATAAACTTTTTATCAAACAATTTACTTCCTCTTAATCTTTCAGCATCAACTATATTTTTATATGACTGCATAATCGCAGGAAAAAGTCTCAAAGTCATGCTCATAAGAAGTGCCGATTTTTTAACATATTTTAAAAAAAAAGCAAACATCCTATCGGGATGTATTATAAGATTTCCAAATCCAAATATAATTGTAACAAATATAACCCTGATACCGCTGAGGATACCAAACATAACCGCTTCCATCGTTATTCTAATAGCTCCTATAACTGGAAAATTTATGTGTCCTTCATACAAAACTGTATTTCCATTATGTACCATTAAAGGATTTAGTATTATTATCAATAATGCAAAGGGGAATATTAGTTTCCCATATTTTAAAATTTCTTGCATACATCCATCGATGTATGCAAGAAAAACAACGCTTAAAGCGGCTAATAACAAGTATATTGGATTGTTTACTGAAATAAATATTAAAAGATAAAGCAGTATTATCGTTAGACCTGAAACAGGATGTAATCTTTGTAAAAATGTATTTCTGTTTTTATAAGTTAACATTTAATACATCTCCATTTTATAAATAAAATTTCATTGCTTTTTATATTTTTTAAGCTGCTTTATTATATAATGCTATATCTTTTATCCAAGTTATTTGATCTAAAGCCTTGTCAAATACATATATAGAACCTTTTCCTTCAACAAAACGTTTATATGCTACTAAAGCTCTTAAGCTCTGCTCTGTGGCCATTCCATTATAATTTTCATTATTGTTATATCCAAATCCTCCATCAGCTGTTCTATAGGATAAAAGAGCATCTATCATATTTTTACCGTTTTTAATAAATCTTACATCATTGACAACATCTATGTTGCAACAACTTAATCCTACTATAACCATAGCTATGCTGTTGCTATTCTCAGTTCCCCAGGAATTATATCCTCCTTTTTCAGTCTGCATTCTAGATAAAAGTTCTACTGCATTGTCAATTGCTTCCTTTACATCTTTTCTCTTATTGTAGTACGGTGCGAGGGCAGATAATGCCATAGCCGTCATATCAGGATCTGCTGTAGTTCCTCCATAGCTCCATCCTCCGTCATTAGTCCTTTCATCTAATATTTCATTTATTAGTTTTTCTCTGTCCCATTTAGCACCTTCTGGAACATTATATCCTCCTGCATCCAAAGCAATTAGTCCAAATACATAGGCATTAATTCCTTGGTTCATATTATGATTATATATCTTTTCTATTATATTAAATCCTTCTATATTTGTAGGATCTCCCTTTGATGCTAAAACAGCAAGAGTCATTTTCTCATACTGAGTTGCTGATGAATTGTTATAATTGCCATTTTTAATATCTTCTTTAACCTCTGCTAAATAATCGTAGGGGATTTCTTTTCCAATTCTTTTTAATACAAAGACTTCCCATTCCCCAAAACTATTATAACTTATTATTTTATTTGCTGTTTCCTCTATCGTATCTTGTATAATCTTATTATAATCTTTAGCCTCTTCTTTTACTTGTATTGTGCAGCTTGCCTTTTTCTTTCCATCTTCAGTTGAAACTATAATCTTAGTTTGTCCTTCTTTTTTCCCCGTTACCTTCCCATTTTCATCAACCGATGCTATCTCTGAATTTTCACAGTTCCAAATAACTTTCTTATTCGTAGCATTTTCCGGCTCTATTATAGCCTTAAGTTCTATGCTTTCTCCTACATTTATACTGCACTCTGTAGTATTCAATTTTATTCCTGTAACCGGTATAATTACTGGAATAGATTGAACCGCTTTAACAATAACCTTCTTTTCGTTTTTTCCTCCGTCCTTTTCAACGCTTACAATATGTTCTCCAGGAGTATTTATAACAACATCACAATATCCATCTATATCCGTTGTGCCTATTTGAACACCATCTAAACGCACAACGGCATTATATATTCCCCAAGATATACAAGAAGCCCTTATTCTAAAAGCTTTCCCCTGTTCAATCTCTGTTGGAACACCCTTAAGATTTATAGGTAAACCTCCAGTATAATCTGGTGCAACTAAATCGCGCCAATCCCACTCGCGATAATCAAAAACCAATATATCTCCTGGTTTTAAATATACACCTTCTGCTCCAGTAGGCGTTTTACTTCCATTTAAATAAATAAACCAATCCATCCCGAGTATTCCTCTTTCTCTTTGCTCTCGAGTAAGCTCATTAACTGTTTTGTTTATTACACCATTAATTCCATTTATAAATCCTGGTCCTTGATTTTCAACAACAACAGCTATCTCTTTTAAATATTTCATCGCCGACTTTCCTTCAACTACAGCAAGCCTTCTGCTAAATACGGTATTTCCACTATGAGTAATCCTAAGTTCAAAGGTTTTGCTGTTGTCTGAAACATTAGAAGAATTATTATTTCCTGTATTGCTGTTTATCTTCACGTCCTTATTTACTTTATCTATCTTTAAAACAGTTGCACTTTTATCAATATTAATAATAGATGCTGCATTTGCGATAATTTCTTTAACTGCAGAACCTTTAACTATATCAACTTTAGAAGCTTTATTTATCTCTATCTTTTCAAAGCTTCCATCTATGCTTACGTTTCCTTCATTAGCAACAGAAACTTTAAGTAAAGAAACTGTTGTATCGGATAAAGTTTTTATTGTCCCTTGAGCTTCCATTAAAATTGGAGCTTCAAATTTTCCCTTTAACTGAATGTTTCTAATTCCTACTCCTGTTATTTTAATATTCCCAAAGGATCCAGAAATATTTTCAAGTATCGCATCAGAACTTACAAGTGTGTTTTTTAAATTTGTTATGCCTTTATTTTCAATGCGAACTGCTTTCTTTGTATCGATAAATAAATTATCCGCATTAACATTAGAAAAATGTATGCTGTTTACTCCACCTGATGGTATTTTTATACTTTGAGCTTTTACATTTTCGATATTAACTGAGCCACTATCCCCAGGATTTAAAGTTAAAATTCCATTTATTATTGTATTTTTAATAGTAACGTTATCTGCTGTAACCTTTAAATCATTTTCAACAACCTTTGGATTTTCAGATCTATCAGAACCAAATACTGCACCTTTTGCATCGATTATTATAGGCTTGTTTTTTAAAGAATCAAATAAATTTCTGTTGTATTTATAAAAATTAAGTGCAATTAATGTCTGCTGATTTGCCATATGATTGCTTTTTCCATCTTTTGTATGTTTAAAACTTCTATCAGCATCCACATAGCCTAATATTTCATCAACAAGAAGCTTGTCCTTAAATTTATATTGATTTAAATCCTCCTTCACAGCAACAAGAGCCATAAGTATTTGATCTAAGCTTTCAACGCTTTGCTTTGAAGGATTTTTTTCCATTTTTGATAAGCTTTCTTTAATGAAATTTAAAGATTTTTTAACGACAGGATGTTCTTTATCTCTTCCAGTCATAGCCATAGCATAAACTGCCATTGCAGTTAAATCAGGTAACTCATCGCTCGAAGGCATTCCAGATAAAAATGCAAAGCCTCCATCCTTTTTCTGCTCTGAATCTAAATATTTTAAAGCTGCACTTCTGTCATATTCTGCACCATAAGCTTCAAGAGCTATAATTCCCCATATATGCCCATTAATAAAATCTCCATTTGCTAAAACAAGCTTCTTAATTTCAGATATCAGATCATGTCCATAAAAATTCCCAGGATCTTCTCCAATACTCATAAGTGCAAGGGAAACTCTAGAAAATGTAGTAAGAGGATATTTAGATTTATTTTTATCTATATCTTGTTTTAACTTATCTTTATATTCTTTAATATTTGAGCAAATTGCACAATTAAAATTTATTTAAATTAAATATTTATCCACAGAATATTAACTAAATAAAATGTAAAATAATAAAAAATACTATAAAACTCCTATTTTTAAGCGTACTTTAATAAACCACAAAAACTAATTGTG
>JAOADY010000015.1 GCA_026417075.1 Caloramator sp. | reverse complement strand
AGGTGCCTTCGGCATGCCTATTTTTTATAAATTTCCTATTTATTAAAAACTATTTTTTAGAATTTAGTAAAAACCTAAGTAATTTTGAGTAATTATACGTCTAGCTACGCTATTTTTTCATATTTACTTAACACAATCTTTGATTAATTTGGGTTATTATTTATTATATAACATTTTTTAAATAAATTCACTTTTGACTTTTAATATTATCTTAAACTCATATTATTTAAAACAAAATTCTTGTAAATTTATTTTCCCACAAATATTTTTTTATAATCTATCATATAATTTAGTGGAGGTGAAATAATGAAATTAAAAGTATATATATTTAAAAGAAAACAGCTCATATTAGCTGCAATAATACTCGTAATTTTAATAATAGCTGCTGTACTTCTGATAAGCTATAAAACAAGACAAACCTTAAATACTATAAATCCTACTAAAAATACAATATATGCAGATATAAATAACGATGGTAAAAATGATTCTATAATAATTAACGTTGATGAAAAAACAGGCGAATATATCGTCGATGTAATATCAAGCGATGGGAATGGGTACAGCCTTGAAGCTGACTCAACAATAAAATCACTAGGATATTATTCAAATTATTGGCCCTTAAAGGTATCTATTTTAGATATAAACAACGATAAAAATTCAGAAATAATATTGCAGTCATCGGATAAAAAAGGTCCTATCCTCCATATATTCAAATGCCTCAACGGAAAATCAGAAAAACTTGCATCAGGCAGATATTCAATCTTTGGAATGTTAAAATCTCCTGAGGATAAATCAAACATAATCGCTTTAGGAAATATTAAAAACAACAACATAGATTTGAAATTTTTAACTACAAAATCTGGAAAACTATCGCCTCAAATAGTCCCAACAGCTTTTACTTTAGGTAAAGATACTCTATCATCATTGATAACTTTTATTCAAAAAGAAGAAATAGAAACTTGTAATTTAAATATAGAAAATAAGCTTGTATCAAAAATTTATAAGGGTTCATTTCTCGATGCAAGATTAATTGACGCAAAGTATACAAAATACAATATCCCTTCTGAATGTATATATATATTGCGAACATCAAATTCTTTGAATAGAAAAAAGGAAAGCATAACTTATAAGGCAAGATTCTCTCTTATAAGATATGATAATAAGAATCCAGATTATAGAATAACACAGCTTGATATAATTAATTAAATTAATTAAACTGCAAATACATTAATTGTAATTTAAATTAAGTATTTGCAGTTTAAATTTATAACAAAAGTGGGCCGGATAACCGGCCCTTAAGGGGGATGGGGGGTTCTGTTAATGGAAACTTTCGTTTCCGCCTCAAGGTGGGTTCCTTGAGCTTCCATTATTTAATATTCCCAATCCTAATTTTTCTATTCAATAATGTTAAAATTTTTTATAAAAAAATTTCGACATATTTCTTTATATAAATAAAATAGAGGCATTGCCTCTATTTTTGCATCTCATCAAGCAGATATTTGAACATAAACGCAGTATCCTCAATAGGTTTTTTAGAAAACATATCTACCCCTGCATTTTTTAAAAGATCAAGGGAATATTTGCTTCCTCCTGATTTTAAGAATTCAAAATACCTTTCTAAATTTTTCCTATCTTCAATAATACTCTTTGCTATACTTATTCCTGCTGAAAGCCCTGTAACATATTTATAAACATAAAAGGCATCGTAAAAATGAGGTATTCTTGCCCATTCCATTTTAATTTTTTCATCTATTATACATTCTCTGCCGTAGTATTTTTCATAAAGCTTCATCCAAATGTTGCACAGCTTATCACCGTTTAAAGCTTCACCTTTTTCAGCAATATCATGAGCTATAAGTTCATATTCAGCAAACATAGTTTGCCTATAATATGTTGTTCTAATAGTTTCAAGAAAACTATTTATTATGTATTTTCTTGCATCATCCTTTAACTTGTTCATAAGATACAAATACATCAAGCACTCATTTGTGGTTGATGCAACCTCTGCACAAAAGATTGTATAATTTGAATAAACATAGGGCTGATTCTTTCTCGATAAATACGAATGAACAGAATGTCCAAGCTCATGGGCAAGAGTTAACACATCGGTTATTTTATTTTTATAGTTCAAAAGAATATAGGGTTTTGTATCATGAGAACCTGAAGAATATGCCCCCGAATATTTTCCTGAGTTTTCATAAATGTCTATCCATCTATCATCAAAGGCTTCTTTTAAAATCAAAGAATACTCTTCTCCAAGGATGGATAAAACTTCTAAAACCATTTCCTTTGCATTATCAAATTCAACTTCCATATCAACGTTTTCAACATTAGGCGTATATAAATCATAAAGATGTAAATCTTCAATATTCAAAAGCTGCTTTTTCATTCTGCAATACCTATCAAGAAGATTAATATTTTCACTAACTGTATTTATTACATTATGATAGATTGTTTTTGAAACATTATCTGAAAACAAAGATGCCTCAAGGGAAGATTCGAAACCTCTTACTTTTGCATAAAATATATCCCTCTTTACTGCACTTGAATAAAGTGCGCCATAGGTATTTTTAAATTCTCCATAACTGGTATATAAAGCTTCAAAGGCATTTTTCCTTAAAACTCTATCCTTAGACTGCTGATATTTATTAAAATTTGATGTAGTAAGTTCATATTCATTACCTAATCTATCCTTTATTTTAGGGAATTTTAAATCTACAAAATTTAACATTTTAAAAATGTTCTCAAATCCAAAAGCCATTTCTTCGCTTTCCATCACAATCTTTTCTTCATTTGAAGATAAAAAATGCTTTTGTTGTCTTAATATATTATCAAAATAATGTTCATATATTTTAAGTTTTGGAAACTCATTTATTTTATTTGAACCTGCCATAATTATTTCAGGAGAAATAAAAGAAGAAGCTGATTTAAATTCTACATAAATTTTGCTTCCTATATCACTTAACTCCTGTCCTAAAGGATTTGAATTATCCTCATCTCTTTTCATTGCAGTATAAACATATACCCTGTCACAGGCTATACCTGCCTCATCTGTTAGGCAAAGACATTTATAAAGATTTTCCGCACTTTCAGTTAAAATTCCTTTAAATTTTATTATTTTTTCAAGCTTTTCTCTAATAGATTCAATCTCTTTTAAAACTTCTTCCTTATCTTTATAGATAGTGTCAATATCCCATTTAAATTTTTCTGGTATCTGTTTTCTTTCCATTATTTTATCCATAATATATCACCCCCTTAATATTATGCCATATTATTTATATTATTTCTATAAATTGCTTTTTTAATTTTATAAAAATTCTTTATTGCGTTTATATAGAAACAAAATGAAAAAAAATATATAATATCTCATATATATTATTTATGTAGGTGATAAAATGATAAAACAAATCGATAAAACTGTTGAACTAAATAAAAAGCTGATCAAAGAACTCTTAAACAAAAAATGGATAGAAAAAATAGGTATTAGCGAAAAAATAATAAAAGAAATAATTGAAAATTCTTCATTTAAAGAAAATATAGCATATATCTTTGATAAAAATGATTTCAGCTGCTATGCCGCTTTTGCACTATGTAAAGATTTGTTTTTTAAAATCAACTGTGATTATTCAGAGGAGGAATGGCTTAAAATCATATATCAATATTCCCTCTCTAAAGCCTTTCCTAAAGTTGTTGATTTAGAAATAACAAATGAAATTAAACAAGCCTGTGAAATATATTTAAAAATACTAAAAAATATTTCTGAATTTCAGAAAATTTCTAATGACAATACATGGCAAAGCAAATATCCTCTTAACTTCCTATCACATGATGAAATAAGTTCTTTAGAAAATCCTTTAGAATATAATAAATTTATTAAAGCTTTCAATAATGACTGCATATACGAAACCATGAAACTGAATCAGGAAATTTTAGGATATAATACCCTCGACCACATATGCGGAGTTCATTATATCGCCGTAAACCTATCAAGACAGCTTGTCAATTTAAATTTTCCTGTAGATTTAGGAAGGGTTTCAGGAGGTGCAGCAGGACATGATATAGGAAAATATGGATGTAGAGAATGGGAATCAAAAAGGGTACCCTATCTTCACTACTATTATACAGATATGTGGTTTAAAAAACATGATATACAATATATAGGTCATATCGCTGTTAATCACTCAACCTGGGATCTTGAACTTGAAAATCTTCCCATTGAGTCTTTGCTGTTAATTTATTCTGATTTTCGTGTAAAAAACTATTCACAAGACAGCAAAAAAACTCAAATGCACATTTTTTCTTTAAAAGAATCCTTTGACATAATTTTAAATAAACTTGATAACCTCGATGAAGCTAAAATAAAAAGATATAAAAAAGTTTATTTAAAGTTAAAAGACTTTGAAGATTATATAATAAGTTTAGGTGTTGACGTTAATAATTTTACAAATATGAAGAATGATAAACAATGTTTAAATAATAATTATTCTTTAATGCATGGGAAAGAAATAATAGATAGTTTTAAAAATCTTTCTATTAAACATAATATTAACCTTATGTATTTGCTGAGAGATGAATATTCATTAAATAAAATACTTGAGCTTGCAAGAAGTCAGGATAACTGGAAAAACCTTAGAAAATACATAACTGCCCTTGAAGAATATTCAACTTACCTTACTCAAAAGCAAAAACTTATTACGCTTAAATTCTTATACGATGAGCTCATTCACCCTGAGGATGACATAAGAAAACAGTGTGCATTACTAATTGGAAAATTAATCGGTACCTTTGATGAAGAATACAGAAAAGAAATACCTGAAGATGCTACTTTAATATCTCAAAGTATAAGCGGATATGAACTTTTTAATAAATATCTTGAAATGTTAGTTAATCCAAACCACAAAATCATTCCTCTTCATAGAGAATGGATAGGTTATAGCATAATTACTATAGTAATGTCGATTTTTTCTAACTGCAAACAAAATCAGATTTTTGGATACAGAAAAATACTTCTAAACTTTTATGCTAAATATATAAATAAGACCGATAATGTTCAACTTTATCTTTTAGAAGCAGCAAAATATATACCTGTATCTGATGAAGATGAAAATCTAGATGTTCTTTTTGAATACATCATAAAAATGATAAAAAGTACTAATAAATCTTTGAGGCTATCTGCCCTTGAAGTTTCTTATTATATTATTCCATATTTGCCTATAAAAAATAAACAAAAATTTACTTTGTCAATAAAAGAAAATATTTACGAAATTATAAATTCAGTTTCTTCAACCTCGGAACAATATTTAATCTATAAGCTGTCTAACCTTCTTAATATTGAACTGAATTTTAAAAACCCAATTTCTTTGCTTAAAGAAAATTCACTAAATACATCTGATATATTTTTAAGCAATTTAAAAACAGCAACAAACTGGATTGTAAAAAGAGTCCAAATTGAGATGCAACTAAAGTATGCATTAAAAAATTACGAAAACATTGGACTTTATACTGCTCTTCATTTTTGCAATATACTAAAAGTAAGTTCTTATGAATGCGTAAGAAATCGTGCTGGAGAATCTTTAATTAAAATAATTCCCTATCTTAAACCTGAACAGAGAAATGACGTTGCAATCGAGCTTTTAAGAGCCCTCGAATTGGAAGGTTACCAATTTACAGAATATATACCAAAATATCTTGGAATAATAATACTTTACCTTGAGCCTGTTGAACTTGATGAATTAATTGATGATCTTCAGGAAAAAATTAAGCAATCGAGTCCTGAACTATGCTCTCTTCTTTTAAAAACAATAGGAATAGCAATTGCAAATTACTCAAAGTATGAAGATTTTTCAAAGGAAGCAAAAAATAAATATAATAATAGGCTTATAAAACTTTTGGGAATACTTTTGAATGGACTTGTAAATTACAACATAGAAGTTAAGCAATATGCTTTCAGCGTTATTGGAAGGGATATATTTGGAAATTCCTCCTTAAATTATGACGAAAAAGTTAATATTTTTAAGCTTATAGCAAAAAAAGTTTTAACCTTAATAACTGATGATATTGAAGATGAACTTCAATTATTAACAAATGCAGCAGGTTTAAATCACATTTATAGATTTATATCAGACTATATATTTTTAAAGGGAAATTTGGAGCTTCAATGCCCAGAAAAAGTAGCTTTTTTCCCGGGCACTTTTGACCCATTTTCATCAAGTCATAAAGAAATTGCAAAATCAATAAGAGACTTAGGTTTTGAAGTATATCTTCAAATCGATGAGTTTTCGTGGTCTAAACAAACTCTGCCAAATCTTTTAAGGAAAAACATTGCAAATATGTCTGTTGCTGATGAGCTTAATATTTTTCTATATCCAGAGGATATTCCAATAAACATAGGAAATCCTAAAGATATTGAAAAGCTTAAATTAAGTTTCCCTTTTTCTAAAGTTTATTTAGTTGCAGGAAGTGACGTTTTATTAAATGCTTCAAGCTATAAAATGCCTGATGTTAAAAACTCTATTTTTGAACTTTCACACATAGTTTTTGATAGAAAAAATCAACATGTTTCTTCAGAAAGCGATATTAAATTTTTAAATACTATAAATAAAATTAAAGGAGATGTTATAAGGCTCTCCCTTCCTCCAAAGTATGAAGATATAAGCTCATCCCAAATAAGAAATAATATCGATGAAAATCGAGATATATCAAGCCTTCTTGATCCTCTTGTGCAAAACTATATATACGAAAACGGTTTTTACAAAAGAGAGCCTCAATATAAATCTATAATAAAAACAGTTTCAATTGAATTTGAAGTTCTTGAAAACATAAAAGACGAAATTCTAAAGTCTATTTGCCAATTATTTGAAAATAATTTTGAAATAGCTTATAAAAAATTTTTAGATTTTAAATCTAAGGATTCTGCAAGACTTATTATTGCAAAAGACATTAAAAGCAACAAAATATTGGGTTTTTCTGTATTCCATTGGGTAAGGTTCAGTTCTCTTTTTCATGAACTTAAAAATTCCTACGCTACTGAATACATCAGAAATACTGCAGCAGGAAGAATAATATTTATAGATGGTATATTTGTATTTGGAAATATCAACCACGAAAATCTTGAGCAGATAATTTTAACTGAAACTTTAACCTATTGTCTTGCAAAGGACTACGATTACGCAGTTTTTAAAAATATATTGGATTTTTATGTTTCAAAAACTCTTTTCGAAACATTAGAAAATCAAGGATTTATTAAAATTTTAGAAGATGAATCTATATCGCCAGTATTTGCTGTAAACATGAGCAACCCTTGTACTTTAAATCTCGATACTGAAACAATGATTAAAGAACCTTTTAAAAATAATTACTCTATAAAACAGGCAATATTAAAATCAAGAAAAAAACTTCAAAAGTCTTTATCTTTACTTTATCCTGGAAACCTTATTTTGTCCTTTGATATAAATATTTTACATGAAACCATCGTTAAAAAAATATGTGCTGAAAACGGCGTACCAACTCAAGTATCTCAGCCAAGATGCTTAGGACCTTTTATGTGCGTTCCCTTTGGAAATATACTCAGCCGTTATATAGTTCCAAATACAATAACTAAAGCTCTGCATACTGAAAAACTTTTTGCACCAGATATGAAAAGTTTTAGTATAGGAGCATATCCGTATTATCTTCAACTTGAAAATCAAGTAAAAATGCTTCGTTCCTTCAATAGGCCAGTAATACTTGTTGATGATCTTTTAAATAAAGGCTATAGAATAAAAGCTCTCGACCCTCTTTTAAATAGTGAAAAAATAGAAGTAAAGAAAATTATAGTAGGTATTCTTTCAGGAAGAGGCAAGGAACTTATGGATATCCAAAACCGAGATGTAGATTGTGCATATTTTCTTCCAAAATTAAGGCATTGGTTTAATGAAAGCGCATTATATCCTTTTATTGGCGGTGATACGTTATGGAGAGGAGTTTTCCCAAAGCGAAATCTTGTTCCTTCAATTAATTTAATTCTTCCTTATACTTCTCCATCATTTATAAGGGAGGCAAGCAAAAACTCAATATATAATTTATCATTGACCTGCATTGAAAATTCTCTTAACATACTAAAAGCAATAGAAAAGGAATATCAAGCAACCAATGAAAGAACATTAACATTATCTTCCCTTGGAGAAGCTTTTACATCGCCAAGATGTCCAGACCACGGTACAAATATGAATTATAATCTAAGTTTAAGTCCTTCTAATTATCTTTTAAATGATCTTGAACTTTTAAAAAGAATAGAAAACATTATAAACAGATTATAGAGGTGAGATATGTATTACTATAGATATAATAATCAAATCTTTATTTCTAATAAGAAGCTGAATTTTCAAAATGCATCTGAAAAAGAAGCAATGTTTTCTAATAAAATATATGCAGCTTATTTTATACCTCCTTCGCAATCAAAAAAAGCCTTCTTAATAAGCAGCGAAGATTTATTATTTCAGTCTAATGAAAGCATTGAAATGATAAGACAAAGGGATAAGTCTATCTTAAATATACCAAACTGGCTTGTTGAAAAAATAAAAGACAAAAAAGTAATAGGTGTAAATTTAAATTATACAGAATGGGAAGATGTTTTAAAATATGAGCTACCCGTAAAATGGAATATAAACATTGCAGGACTTGGGGACGTAGGAGGAATACTTTTATCAGGTCTTAAGCTCTTAGGGGCTGACATAATAAACAACATTGGAATTTTTGATATAGATTATAACAAAGTTGGAAGATGGTTGTATGAAGGAAATCAGATATTATCTCCAAGTTCTTCTGATTTTCTTCCTGAAATAAAATCTGTAAAATTTGATGAAATTTTTAATTGCGATATGTTTGTATTTTGTGTCACTGCCGGAGTTCCTAAAATTGGAGATAATGCAGAAGATGTCAGAATGGCTCAGTTTAATAAAAATTCTGAAATAATAAAATTATATGCTAAAAAAGCCCGGGATGTTAAATTTAAAGGAATATTTGCCGTAGTTTCAGACCCTGTTGATTTATTATGTAAAACTGCCTTTAAATGGAGCAATACTGATGAAAATGGAGAATTTGACTTTAAAGGTCTTGCACCTGATCAAATTAGAGGTTATGGCTTAGGAGTTATGAATTCTAGAGCTGCCTATTTTGCAAAGGAAATTGGTTTAGGAAAACAATATTTAAAAGAAGGCAGAGTCTTCGGTCCCCATGGTGAAGGACTTATTGTTGCAAACAGCATCAAAAATTATGATGATGATATATCAAAAAAGCTAACAGAAAAAACTATAAGGGCTAATTTATATGTGCGGGAAACAGGATATAAGCCCTATATAGCCCCTGCTTTATCCTCTGGAGCCCTCTCTATAATATCAACCCTAAAAGGTGAATGGCACTACAGTAGCATTTTTATTGATGGAGCATATATAGGGCTTAGGAACAGATTATCATCAGCTGTTACTGAAATAGAAAAGATAGATATTCCTGACATTTTATTTAATAAAATAAAAAAGACCTTTGAGGTGTTAAAAAATTATGAATGATATATGTGTTATTTCTCCAAAAGAAATTTCATCAGAACTTGATATTATGATAAATTCTGCTTTAGGAGACAATAAAGCAATATTTATAAGAAATTGTTCTGATATTATAGATTTAAAGTATAAAAAAATAATAGTTGCTTTAGAACTTAACCACGCTGGATTCTGCTTTACTGTTAGTGAAATAATTTCAAAACTACTTGAAATTGATAATAACGCATTAGAAGGTTCTAATGCAGCTTTACTTTTGCACAGCAGCAGTGAACTATACACAAAAAGCGTAGCACAAAGTATCATATTTTTAATGAACCAGTTAGGCTGCAGATTTATAGGTCATCCTGTCGTAGAAGCAACGGCTTCTCTTTCAAACTTTTTAACCTGGCAGAAAACATTAAAAATGAATCTTATAGATATTTGCAAAATGATGTGCCACCAGCTTGGAAAAAGGCTGATAGAAAATGATATAAAGCATAAAGAACTTGCTAAAATACTCGTTCTCCATTCAAGTTCTCATAAAACTTCTAATACCTTGACTCTTTGGAATATGGTAAAAAGTAATTTAAAAACTTCAAATATAAACATAAAAGAACTTCATGTTGAAAACGGAACAATACTCGATTGCAAGGGTTGTTCCTTTAAAACTTGCCTACATTACAGCAAGCAAAGTAGCTGTTTCTATGGAGGTTTTATTGTTGAAGAAGTCTATCCAGCCATAGAAAACTGTGATTCTATTGTTTGGATATGCCCGAATTACAATGATTCTATATCTGCTAATCTTATGGCTGTTATAAATCGAATAACTGCTCTTTATAGAAAAAGGAGTTTCTATGATAAAAGCATATTTTCAGTTATAGTATCAGGCAATTCTGGAAGCGATTCCGTTGCAAAACAGCTAATAGGCGCATTAAACATAAATAAAGGTTTTATTCTTCCTCCAAATTTTTGTTTAATGGCAACAGCCAACGATCCCGGTTCAATAAGGATGGTTGAAAATATTGAAAAGAAAGCCGAAGAGTTTGCAAAAAATATAAAACATAATTTATAGCTCATAATACTGTGCAAACAATAGGCGCAGTATTATGAGCTATACTTTAATCCAAAAACTTAATCTTTTTAAAAGCATTCATATTTTATTCTTTTTCGCTAATTATAACTTTATTTTCCCCATCGATTTCTAAAAGCTTAACATGTACTATCTCAGATAAAGAAGTTGGGACATTTTTACCTACATAATCAGGACGTATAGGAAGCTCCCTGTGGCCTCTGTCAATTAGCACTGCAAGCTGAATAGATTTTGGCCTTCCTATTCTTATAATTGCATCCATAGCCGCTCTTACAGTTCTGCCAGTAAAAAGTACATCATCTATAAGTATTATTTTCTTTCCTCTTATCTCAAAATCCATTGATGTATTGTTGATACTTGGCTGTTCATATTTTTCTGAAAGGTCATCACGATAAAGGGTTATGTCAAGAGTTCCAACGGGTATGCTTACACCTTCAAAATCCTCAATATACTTAGAAATTCTATTAGCTATCGGCACTCCTCTTGTTTTAATCCCAACAAGCACTATATCTTCAGTACCCTTATTCTTTTCAATAATTTCATGGGATATTCTTATAAGCGCTCTATCAATTCCCTTTTCATCAAGAAGCTGAGCTTTAATTTTCAATTTTTCATCTCCCCTCTCTTAGCTGCCCTTAAATTTAACTTTTAACACTTTTTCAAAGATATATTTGCCTTAACAGTTCAACCTTTTATATTCTGTAAAAACAAAATATTATGTATTATTAAGTGAGCAAATTTCATATTTTTAAATACTTGATGTAACTGATTTTTTTCTAATTCAAAAAGGAAATTCACCCCAAATGTCGAATATATTAAGTGACATCAAAATAATCCAACAAAGGAGTGAATTTCACTTATGTATATTCGACAAGAATGCTTTTTATCCTTCGAAGAAATTATAAAATTT
>JAOADY010000095.1 GCA_026417075.1 Caloramator sp. | reverse complement strand
TCTAAAAGTTGCATAACAAATTTTAACAACAGTATTTTACTATAAGGGGACTTTTAACCCCTAAGATTGGATAAATATTGCTACGCATTTATATTTGTCCATAGTTGGTAATTTGATTTTTAAAATTGCCTATCTAAAGTATATAACATTAATCTCAAACTTTTATAAGTTCATAATTCATATTCCCGAGTCCTATTCTCTCTCCATGTTTTAAAGCAGCTCTCCAATCAGTTTTACCATGTATGCTTGTAAACTTATCTTCCTTATCACAAATATGTATATGTTCAGCCTCATCATAGACACAGCCTTTAATTGAAGGTGTATTATTCACCATATCAACACTCGCTTTATCAAGAGCAACAGGATCAAAGGATGCCATTATACCTATATTAGGCACTATAGGCATATCGTTATTCGACCAACAATCACAATTAGGTGAAACATCCATTATAAAATTTATATGAAAATTCGGTTTATCTTTTATAACTGCATAGGCATATTCGCTAATCTTTTCACTTGCAACAGAAGCTGCCTCATCCCAATTAACCTGTGCTGCATTGAATTGACAAACCGCAACGCATTGCCCGCATCCCACGCATTTATCATAGTCAATAACGGCTTTTTTATTTTCATTCAACTTAATTGCATCATGGGCACAGCTTTTTATACACATCATACATCCAACACAATTTTTAATTTCTATTTTAGGCTTTGAGGAAGAATGCATAAAAAGCTTTCCACCCCTCGAGCCGCTGCCCATACCAAGATTTTTGATTGCTCCTCCAAAGCCTGTCATTTCGTGACCTTTAAAATGATTCATTGAAATAATTATATCAGCATCAGCAATTGCAGAACCTATTTTAGCTGATTTAGTATGTTTTAAATCAACCTCTATCTCTCTTACCTCTGTTCCTTTAAGACCATCTGCGATTATAACATGGCATCCTAATGTTAAAGGATTAAAACCATTTTCATAAGCTGCTTCAAGATGATCGAGAGCATTATGCCTTCTACCTGTATATAGAGTATTTGCATCTGTTAAAAAAGGCTTCCCTCCAAGGTCTTTTATAATTTTAACAAGCCTTGCTGCATAGTTTGGTCTTATATATGCAAGATTTCCAGGCTCACCAAAATGTATTTTTACAGCAACATATTTATTTTTAAAATCTATATCATCAATTTTTGCAATTCTAATAAGTTTTTCAAATTTATCAAGCATATTAAGTCCTGGTCTTGTTCTTAAATCTGTAAAAAATACCTTTGATTTTTTCAATTTAATCACCTCATGTCATAATAAATTTAATTTTTGATGTTATCTAATGTCAAATCGTTATATTAGATTATATCACTATTTTAAATTATTAAAAACAGCATATGTATCTTTTTACATAATATACATTATTATTTTTTCTTCAATATTATTGAAAATTATAATAAATTATTGTATTATTTTGTCGATTATATTATTTTAAGGAGGTTAATATGTTAAAAATAGTACAAATCTTAATGATCGTTTTAGGCATTATAGTACTTTTTATGATTACAAAGGACTTCTCTAAAAAATTTAAAAATAATACTTTAGAAAAAGGTAATGCTTTTGCCCTAGGTTTTATTGGTATAATGGCAAACTTTTTCGATACTCTAGGAATTGGAAGCTTTGCTATTGAAACAGGTCTTTTTAAAAACTTTAAACTTGTTGATGATAGACTTATCCCTGGAACATTAAACGTTGGGGCTACAATACCTACAATAGTTGAAGCATTAATTTTTCTAACAGCAATTAAAGTAGAACCTGTAACTTTATTTTCAATGATTTTTTCATCGGTATTAGGAGCTGTGTTTGGTGCTGCAATAGTATCTAAGCTTAATAAAAGAGCTATTCAAATCTCCATGGGATTTGCACTGATTTTTGTTGCTATTTTTATTCTTGGAGGGCTTTTACATCTTTTCCCTGCCGGTGGAAGCTTGAACGGTCTTACAGGAATCAAACTTATAATAGCAGTTACAGGTAACTTCATAATAGGAGCATTAAACACTCTTGGAATAGGAAATTATGCTCCATGCATGGCTTTAGTATTTGCCCTTGGAATGGATCCTAAAGTTGCTTTCCCAATCATGATGGGTTCAGCAGCATTACTAATGCCTGCAGCCTCCTTTAAATTTATAAAAGAAGAAGCACATTCTACAAAAGCTTCATTTATAATAGGACTTTTAGGTCCAATAGGTGTATTAGTCGCAGCCTTTATAGTAAAGAGCCTCCCCCTTGGAACTTTAAAATGGGTTGTAGTTGGAGTCCTTATTTATACTTCAATTGCAATGTTTAAATCAGCAAAGGAAGGTAAAAAAAATAATAAAGCTAATGAGATAGAAGACATTGCTGCATAAAACTATAATTAATTTAATATATTTAAAGCCCTCAAAAGTCATAAACTTTTGAGGGCTATTACTTTTAATATAAATGACATGAAACAAAATGATCCTTCTCTACTTCTTTTAATACCGGATCGACTTCTTTACAAATTGGTTTTGCAAATTTACATCTTGGAGCAAATCTACATCCCGGTTTTGGATTTATTGGACTTGGAACTTCTCCTTCAAGCATAATCCTTTTCCTTGTTCTTGAAACATTCGGATCAGGAATCGGTATAGCAGATAATAAAGCTTGAGTATATGGGTGAAGAGGTTTATCATATAGTACCCCACTGCTTGCCAACTCTACAAGATTTCCAAGATACATAACTCCTACTCTATCAGATATATGCTTAACCATAGAAAGATCGTGAGCTATAAATAAATATGTTAGTTCAAGATCTCTCTGAAGATTAATCAGCAAGTTAACAACCTGTGCCTGAATAGAAACATCGAGAGCCGAGATAGGTTCATCACATACTATAAACTCAGGTTCAACAGCAAGTGCTCTTGCAATACCTATTCTTTGTCTCTGGCCTCCTGAAAATTCATGAGGAAATCTCGAAGCATGTTCTTTATTTAGTCCAACAAGGGATAAAAGCTCATATATTTTTTCAGTTCTTTCCTTTCCAGTATGAAGATTGTGTATATCGATACCTTCAGCAATAATATCTCCGACCGTCATTCTAGCATCCAATGATGCATAAGGGTCTTGGAATATAATCTGTGCATTTTTTGTAAATTCTTTTTTCTCATTTCCCCTTAGTTTGCTAATATCTTTACCTTCGAATAATATTTCTCCATCAGTAGCTTCATAAAGCCCTAAAACTGTTCTGCCACAGGTTGTCTTACCACATCCTGATTCTCCAACAAGACCTAAAGTTTCACCTTTTCTTATATTAAATGAAACATTATCTACTGCTTTTAATATATCCTGCTTACTGATTTTAAAATATTTCTTCAGGTTCTTAACTTCTATAAGATTTTCACTCATCATAACTTACCTCCTATTCCCTGTGGCAGCTCAACTTTTGGAGCATTAGGATGTAAAAGCCAGCATAAAACTTCCTGAGTATCGCTTAATTTTGTTGGTTTAGGCATCTGCTCTTTACATATTTCCATACAGTATTCACATCTTGAAGCAAAAGGACATCCAATTGGTGGCTTTAAAAGGTCAGGAGGAGTT
>JAOADY010000071.1 GCA_026417075.1 Caloramator sp. | reverse complement strand
CTGTATGCGTAAATTGTGGACAATGTATAGTAGCATGTCCTGTTGGAGCATTGCACGAAAAGGAAAACATAAAGGATGTATGGAAGGCATTAAACGATAAAGAAAAATATGTTGTTGTACAAACAGCACCAGCAGTTAGAGTCGCAATTGGGGAAGAGTTTGGGCTTCCAATGGGAAGTAGAGTGACTGGCAAGATGGCAGCAGCACTTAGAAAGCTTGGCTTTGATAAGGTATTTGATACGGATTTTGCTGCTGATTTAACTATAATGGAAGAAGGTACTGAACTTTTAAAGAGATTAGAAACAGGTAAAAATTTGCCTCTTATGACATCCTGCTGCCCTGGATGGGTAAAATTCGTAGAACATCAATATCCTGATATGATTAATAATCTTTCAACATGCAAGTCTCCTCATCAGATGGAAGGAGCTTTAATAAAGAGTTATTTTGCACAAAAGATGGGTATAGATCCTAAAAATATAGTAGTTGTATCTATAATGCCTTGTGTTGCAAAGAAGTTTGAAGAACAAAGAGAAGAATTATCCTGTGATGGTCTTTCAGATGTTGATTATGTATTAACAACAAGAGAACTTGCACAAATGATAAAAGAATCTGGAATTGATTTTGCAAACATTGCGGAAGAGGAATTTGATAATCCATTTGGAGAATCAACAGGAGCAGCTGTTATATTTGGTGCAACTGGTGGAGTTGCTGAAGCAGCATTAAGAACGATATTTGAACTTCTATCAGGTAAAGAACTTGAAACAGTTGATTATACAATTGTTCGTGGAATTGAAGATATAAAGGAAGCGGTTATTGAACTTCCAGATGGAAGAAAGATTAATGCGGCTGTTGCTCATGGACTTTCTAATGCAAGAAAAGTTCTTGAAATGGTTAAAAGCGGTGAAAAGCATTTTGATTTTATTGAAGTTATGGCGTGTCCTGGAGGTTGTGTGAATGGAGGAGGACAGCCTATAGTAAATGCTAAAATAAGAGAAAAGGTAGATGTAAGATTAGAGAGAGCAAAGGGAATATATAGCGAGGACAAGGAACTTCCATTAAGAAAATCCCATAAGAATCCATATATAAAGAAATTATATGAGGAATTCTTAAAGGAACCTAATAGTGAAATCAGCCATAAATATCTCCATACTCACTATGTAAAAAGAGAAAGATTTTAATTTAATCAGCGATATGATTAGTTTGTTTTAGAATATTAATATTGTGTACGCCAGGGAAGTTATTCCCTGGTTTTGTTTATTTTTTAATAATATATTAAACTTTAAACATTAACTTTTAAACGACTTGTGCTTAATTGTGTAAAATGTTAAACTAATGTAAGTAGAAATTAAAAAACTTGTTTAAAAATTTTATAATTAATCAATAATTATAAGAGGAGAATTACCTATGAATGGTAAATTGGTTAGGGGATATGGGTATTTGATATTATTAATTTTGCTGTGTGGGCTTGCAGGAGGGGCATTGGGTGAAGCAATAGGGCAAAATTTTAAAAATTTTGCTTTTTTAAAGCATTATACTGTTATTGGGATGAATAATCCAGTAACAATAAATTTAAAATTAATATCTCTTACTTTTGGTATAAGTTTTAATATAAATTTTTTATCAATATTAGGTATGATTTTTGGATATTTTATTTATAAAAAATGTAGGTGAAATAATGAAAAAAATTATATTAGCATCTAGTTCTCCAAGAAGAATAGAAATATTAAATATGTTTAATATAAAATTTGATATAATTCCATCGTATTATGATGAAAAGATGATTAAATGTTCATCACCCTACGAACTTGTATGTGAACTTTCTGAAAGAAAGGCTTTTAATGTATCTCAAAAAATTGGAGAAGATTGTATAATAATAGGAGCAGATACGGTTGTTTATAAAGATGGGGATATACTTGGAAAGCCTTCAGATGAAAAAGAGGCATTTGATATGCTTTCAATGCTTAGCGGCGATTGCCATAAAGTTATTACTGGAATTTGTATAATTGATAAAAAGAAGCAAAATCTATACAAAAGTTATGAAGAAACTCTTGTATATTTTAAAAATTTAACTAAAAATGAAATTATGAATTATATAAAAACAAAAGAGCCTTTTGATAAAGCTGGTGCTTATGGTATACAAGGATTTGGAGGTCTTTTTGTTGAGAAAATTGAAGGATGCTATTTTAATGTAGTGGGGCTTCCAGTAAACAAACTATATAATGCTTTAGGAAAGATGGGGGTAAATCTTTTAACAGGAGAATTTTGATATGGAAAAAAGAGAGTTAACAATAAAAGATATACCTATACAAGATAGACCAAGGGAGAGGCTTATTAAATTTGGACCTGAAGCGTTATCTAACTCTGAATTATTGGCTATTATTATAAGAACAGGTACAAAATCTGAAAATGCAATAAGCATATCAAATAGATTAATATCACAAAATAGGGGATTGGATTTTTTATCAAATTGTACTATACAGGAATTAAGTCGGATAAAGGGGATAGGAAGTGCAAAAGCCGCACAGATTAAAGCTGCAATTGAACTTGGAAAAAGATTAAGAAACTATCGTAATGATAAGATAATACGTATTAATAATCCTAAGGATGCAGCAGAGATAGTTATGGAAGATATGAGATATTTTAAAAAAGAACATTTTAGAGTTATATTTCTAAACACTAAAAATATAGTAATAGATGTTAAAGATTTATCTATTGGAAATCTTAATTCATCTATAGTTCACCCAAGGGAAGTATATAGTGAAGCAATAAAAAAAAGCAGTGCTTCAATAATTGTTCTTCATAATCATCCTTCTGGAGATCCAACACCAAGCCAAGAAGATATAAATATTACAAGAAGGCTTATTGAAGCTGGAAAGATTATAGGGATAGATTTGTTAGATCATATAATTATTGGTGATGGAATCTTTATAAGTTTAAAAGAAAAAGGTATAATATAAATGTTTATAAGATTAATTTAAGAATGAAGGGAGAAATAAAATGGCTTTATTTGGATTTTCAAAAGATATGGGAATAGATTTAGGTACAGCTAATACATTGGTATATGTTAAGGGAAAAGGTATAATACTTAGGGAACCTTCGGTTGTTGCTATAAAAAATGATAACACAAAAGCTGTTCTGGCAGTAGGAAATGAAGCAAAAGAAATGATAGGAAGAACACCTGGTAATATAGTTGCAATTCGTCCTTTAAAGGATGGTGTTATAGCAGATTTTGATATAACTCAAACTATGTTAAAGATGTTTATTAAAAAAGTTACAAATAACAGTTCTTTTGTAAGGCCGAGAATAGTTGTTTGTTTTCCTTCAGGTGTAACTGAAGTTGAGAAAAGAGCTATAGAAGAAGCTACGAAACAAGCAGGGGCAAGCGAAGTATATCTTATGGAAGAGCCTATGGCAGCGGCTATAGGTGCAGGACTTCCAGTAAGCGAACCGACAGGAAGTATGGTTGTAGATATTGGTGGTGGTACTACTGAAGTTGCTGTTATATCCCTCGGAGGTATAGTTACAAGCAAATCCCTTAGAATTGCAGGAGATGAGCTTGACCAGTCGATAGTGACATATATTAAAAAAGAATATAATCTTATGATAGGAGAGAGAACTGCAGAACAGATAAAGATAACGATTGGTTCAGCATTTCCAAAAGAAGAAGAAAAGACAATGGAAATAAAGGGAAGAGATTTGATAACAGGACTTCCAAAAATAATAACTATAACTTCACAAGAGATAAGAGAGGCAATTAAGGAACCTGTTGAATCAATAATAGATTCGATAAAATCAACTCTTGAAAAAACGCCTCCAGAACTTGCTGCTGATATTATGGATAAGGGGATAATGATAACTGGCGGTGGAGCACTTCTTCAGGGGCTTGATGAACTTATAAACAAAGAGACACATATGCCTGTTCGTATTGCTGAAAATCCTCTCGATTGTGTTGCTCTAGGAGCAGGAAAATCTCTTGAGCATATAGATAAATTTGGAAGAGCCTATGCGTCGTCACGAAAATCGAGGTAGAAAGAGGGATATAGATGGATTTTTTAAAGAACAAGTTACTTACTATAGTACTTGTTCTTTGCCTTGCTTTTACAATATTTGTAGGAATAACTGCAAACAAAAAAGATAATACAGGTATAATTCAGGGAGCAATAACTTCTACGATTACTCCTGTTCAAAAATATATTTATATTGCAGGGCAAAGGATAAATAATATGGTTTATTATATATCATCTATTACTTCTTTGAGAAAGGAAAACCTTCGCCTTAACTTAGAGATACAAAATTTAAATCAAAAACTTATAGAATATGAAAGATATAAAAGAGAAAACGAAGAGTTGATGAGCCTTTTGAATCTTAAAAATACCCATCAAAATACTAAATTTGTTTCTTCAAATGTGATAGGAAAAGTTGGGGAAAACTGGTTTGATATTTTAGTTATAGATGTAGGAGAAGATGAAGGCATAAAGAAAGGTCAATATGTAATAGCAAGTCAAGGGCTTGTTGGACAAGTAATTGAGGTTAATAAGAATACTTCTAAGGTGCTTACAATACTTGATGAAAAGTCTAATATTCCAGGAAAAGTTTCTTCTACTGGAGAAGATGGTATGGTTGTTGGAGAAGGTAATTCGCTAAAGGACAAGATGTGTAAGATAGATTATTTGCCACTTGAAACAAAGGCAAAACCTGGAGATATAGTAGTAACTTCGAATATTATTAATAATGAAGATATACTTATACCTTCAGATATTCAAATAGGGACAATAACAAAAATAGAAGAAGAAAAGTCAAATCTTATGAATGCTGCCTATATAAAACCTTCTGTAGATTTTTCAAAACTTCAAAAGGTTATGGTTGTGATTAAATGAGGAGATACTTATGAAAAAATATGCGTATATTATATTTATAGCTTTACTTATAATTGCTTTTCAACAGGCATTGGTTTCTCAAATTAATTTATTTGGAGTTACAGTAGATATAGTTTTTGTATTTATTATATCTTTTGCACTTTTACGAAATGAAATAGAGAGCGTTTTTCTTGCATTGTTTTGTGGTGTTATTAGAGATTGTTTTTTCCCATTTTTATTTGGAATTAATTCTATTGTGTATATTATTTCAGCATATATTTTAAGTCAAGTACAGAAGCGAATATTTAAAAATTCTCTAATAATACCTGTTTTTTTTACTTTCGTATTTACTATTTTTAAAATTATTTTTTACTTTTCATATTTTTTTATTGCATCTATAAAGTTTAATTTTAGACTTCATGTTTTTCAGCTTTTTATTTTAGAGCCTTTTTATAATTCATTAGTAAGTTTATTTTTATACAGATTTACAAAGAATATATGTTCAAAAGATATAATGAGTGAACAATGGAAATTTTAGGAATGGTGATAAAATGGAAAAAAAACCAGATAGAGTGACTGCATACATTGTAATTGTTGCAGTAATATTTGCACTGTTGATATCAAGATTAGTATATCTTCAGATTATAAAGGGAGATTATTATAGAAGTGTAGCAGAGAATATGGGTGGGAAGGAGATAAATGAACTTGCACCAAGGGGAGAGTTATTAGATAGGAATGGTTTAAAACTTGCTACAAATAAGCAGAGTTTTAATATTACTTATGCTAATATAAATCCAAAACAGAAAAATGAAGAAATTAACAATGTACTTATAAAGGTCATTAGGATAATAGAAAAAAATGGTGATGCAGATAAAATAAGTACACAAAACTTACCGATAAAAATAGAAGGAAACAATTTTACTTTTCAGTTCAATACAACTAGTGAAAAATTAAAAAAAACATTAGAAAAGAATTTTAAGAAAAAATATAAAATAGATGAAAACCTTGATGCTAAGGATACTTTTTTATCTCTTGCAGAAAATTTTGGGTTGGCAGAAAAGGATAATAATGGGAATATGGTTTTAAAGAAAGATATAAATATTGAAGAAATGCAGAAGTTAATTTCTTTAAGATTATCAATTAAAGAAGTTGGATATTCTCAATATAAAACTGTGTATATAGCCAAAAATGTGAGCAAAAAAACGGCTTTTTCAATTCAAAGCAAAAATGAAGAACTTCCAAGCATTATTTGTAAAGTTGATCCAATGAGGTATTATCCTAATAATGAAGTAGGAGCTACATTTATTGGGTATCTTGGAAAAATCGATGAGAGTGAGTCAGAGCTTTATAAAAGCCTTGGTTATGATTTAAGCAGAGAATTGATTGGAAAACTTGGACTTGAAAAAACGCTTGAGAATAATAAAGATTTAAACATTGCATTAAGAGGAGAACCAGGAGTTAGATATGTACAAGTTGATAAATATGGAAGAATAATAAAAGAAATAGCATCTTTAGATCCTATTCCTGGAGATACTGTAAAAACGACAATTGATTTAAAACTTCAAAAAGTTGCAGAGCAGGCTCTTCAGGATACTATGAGAAAGATTTCTACAGGAGAGATTAAAACGGATGAACCCTATCCTAATGCTAATAGAGGTGCGGCGGTTGTAGTAGATGTAAATACAGGAGAAATACTTGCTCTTGCAAGTACAACGTTAAAAAGTAGCGCTGATGATCCAATATATGATCCTAATTTATTTGTTGAAACAGGGTCTATAAAGGATCCTATGATTGTTAAAAAATTATTTGGGGATCCAAATGATAAAGATATATATGACTTAAAACCTAAACCTATGTTTAATTATGCTACTATGGGTTCAGGACCTCCAGGTTCGACTTTTAAGCCTTTAACAGCTCTTGCGGCGCTTGAAGAGAATGTAATAAATGCCTCAACAATTATTTATTGTAAAGGTAAATATGACCAATATAGGGCATGTTGGATATGGAATGAACGACATAGTAGTCATGGGCCTGTAGATGTATCAAGAGCGCTTCAGGTATCTTGTAATTATTTTTTCTTTGAAATAGCAAGCAGACTTGGATATGAGAGATTTTCAAATTGGGCCTGGAAGTTTGGACTTTCTTCAAATCCTCAAACTGGCGAAGCTCCCTATACAGGAATTGAAATAGATGAAAGATCAGGAGATGTAAGCAATCCTTTTAAGTATAAAATTAAATATATAAATAGCGCTATGAAAGAAATAATTAAAACCTTATCAGAAGCAAAATATGGTTCTATATCGATAACAAAAGGTACTCAGGAATATAAAATAATTGAACAAATGCTTCTTAACGGTGAATTTGATGAAGAACAGCTTCAAAAACTTCAAATAGACAGTAATACTTCTCAGGGTAAAAAAGCAATAAATTATATAAAGAGAAAAATTAATTCTTTTGAGTCTCAAGCTAATAGCAGGGGAGAACTTTTGAATGCTGCAATAGGGCAAGGTTCAACCCTTTTAACACCTCTACAAATGGTAAGTTATATTTCCACTCTTGCAAATGGAGGAACAAGATATAAGCTTCACCTTATAAAACAGGTTCTAAATGCTGATGGCTCTGTAAAAATGGATATACAGCCTGAAGTTATAAATAAGGTAGATATTAATCCTCAAAATTTAGCAGTAATAAAATCTGGAATGGAAAAGGTTACAGAAGAAGGAGGTACTGCTGCATCAGCATTTAAAAATTATTCATTGCCAACAGCAGGAAAAACGGGAAGTGCATCTGTTGGTGAAGGACAAAGAAGACATGGGAGAGCAGCGTATGGTTGGTATGTAGGTTTTGCACCTGTTGATAATCCTAAAATTGCTGTAGCAGTTGTTATCTATGATGCAGGCCATGGAGGATATGTTGCAGGAGTTGCGAGATCAATATATGATGCATATTTTGGATTGAATGAAAACTCAACTCTGAAACAAAATAAGTAAAAATAATAAAATGATTAAAAAATAGTAACTGAAAATGAGCCCATATTACTGATTAATATTTATTCGGTAATATGGGCTTAGTTTTTTAAAATGTTTTTTAGCAATTTTTATTTTGTCGAATAATAATGATAATTATATTTTTTTATAAAGATTTGTATGATAAAATATTAGACATAAAGAAAACAAAAAGAAGGGAAAAAAAATAATTTGAAGAATATAAAAATATATAACCTTTGGAGGTTTGAAATGGACAATATAACGATAAAAGGCAATAAAAATGGAATTGTAGCTTATATTAATTCAGGAAGTTTTGAAGAAATTAAAAATGAATTACAATCTAAGATAGAAAATGCAAAGGATTTTTTTATTGGATGTGATATGTACATAGTAGATAAAGGTGTAAAGATAAATGATGAAAATTATAATGAACTTAAAAATACATTAAAAAGTTTGTTTAATATTAATATTTTAAGTTATAATTCCGATAAATTATTGGAAGGAAACGAGAAGGTATTTTCAGGTATATATGAAGGTAGAACAAAATTTTATAGGTCAACAATTAGATCTGGACAAAATATAAATTACAACGGTAACATAATTATTATAGGGGATGTAAATTCAGGAGCAGAAGTTATTGCAGCTGGAAACATTATAGTACTTGGTGTACTTAGAGGTATAGCTCATGCTGGTTTTAATGGTAACAAAAGAGCTATTGTTGCAGCTTATAAGTTATTGCCATCACAGCTTAGAATAGCGGATTTAATAGCTAGATCACCGGATAGTTATGATGAAAAGCCTAAAACACCTGAAATCGCCAGAATAAAGG
>JAOADY010000022.1 GCA_026417075.1 Caloramator sp. | reverse complement strand
GTTGTATATGGCATAGTTCTTACCTCCGTGTTGTTTATTTGTTTGCAATTTTTATTTAACACGAATTAAGGACTTATGCCAATTTTTATTTTTTGGTAGTATTACCAATTAGACTTTTATTTTTGCATAACTAAAGTTATTTTACAAATATATTGCTAATTTTTTATATATCTTATTAATATCTTTTAGTATAATTTATCACCAATCAACTTTATAATAAATTTCCAAAAGCAATATTTAAAAAACTTAACCACAAAAATATACTGTAGATATAATTTTATTTTATAATATTAACTCTTTTTTATCTAGGTAGGCTATACCGCCTCTTTAAAATCACCTTTATTAAATTGGCTGTTATAAAGTTCAGCGTAGAACCCTCCTTTTCCAAGAAGTTCTTTGTGATTGCCCATTTCAATTATGCTTCCATTATTCATAACAAGTATAAGTTTTGCATCTTTTATAGTTGAAAGCCTGTGGGCTATGACAAAGCTTGTTCTTCCTTTCATAAGATTAGCCATAGCCTTTTGAATTAAAACCTCTGTTCTTGTATCAACGCTACTTGTAGCTTCATCAAGAATTAAAATTTTAGGATCTGCAAGTATTGCCCTGGCAATAGTTAAAAGCTGCTTTTGCCCCTGAGATATATTTGTTGCTTCTTCATTTAGAACTGTATCATAACCTTTTGGCAGAGTCCTTATAAAGTGATCTGCATGGGCTGCCTTTGCAGCACGAATGATTTCATCCATAGTTGTCCCTTCTTTTCCATAAGCTATGTTATCCTTAATCGTTCCATTAAAAAGCCATGTATCCTGCAAAACCATACCGAACATCTTTCTAAGCTCACTTCGTTTAATATCTTTTATATCTACTCCATCTATAGATATTTTTCCTGAATTAATTTCATAAAAACGCATCAACAAATTAACAAGAGTAGTTTTACCAGCACCTGTGGGCCCTACAATTGCAATTGTATCTCCTGGTTTCACTTTTAAATTCATATTATCTATAAGAGGTACATCTTCTTTATATCTAAAAGATACATTTTCAAATTTAACTTCTCCCTTTGGATTATCTAAAACAACTGCATCTTTGCTATCAGGCATTTCCTCTTCTTCATCTATAATCTCAAATACACGTTCAGCACAAGCAATTGTAGATTGAATAATATTTGCAATATTAGCTGTTTGAATAATAGGCATAGTAAAAGATCTTGAATACTGTATAAATGCTATTATATCACCTATACCGAGAAGACTCTTTGTAATCCATATACCGCCAACAATACAAATGCCCACATATCCTAAGTTGCTTATGAAATTCATAAGAGGGAACATTATCCCAGATACAAACTGTGCCCTCCAGCCTACATCCATTAATCTGTTGTTTATAGCTTCAAACTTTTCAATAGAATCCTTTTCCTTACCAAAAGCCTTAACTATTTTATGCCCTGTATACATCTCTTCTACATGTCCGCTAAGTTCTCCAATTTCTTTCTGTTGAGATGCGAAATACTTTTGAGACCTTTTTGCTATAAAAGTTGTAGCCAAAATATATAATGGTAATGTTGCTAATACAATCAAAGTTAAAGTATGACTTATTGTAACCATCATTATAATATAACCTATTATTGTTATTACCGATGTAATTATCTGAGTCAAACTTTGCTGAAGTGTTGTTGCAATTGTATCGACATCATTAGTAACACGACTTAATATATCTCCATGTTGATGGGAATCGTAATATTTAAGAGGAAGTCTTGAAAGTTTTTCATCAACTTCTCTTCTTAAATCCCTAACCGTTTTTTGTGCAACCCCAGACATCACAAGCCCCATAGTTAAACTGAAAAGGGAGCTCAAAATATATAAACCTATTAATATTAAAGCTATTCTTCCAATATATTTAAAGTCATATTCCCCGTTAGTCTCTCTTATAGCATTAAGAACTGAATTGATCTGTTCATCAGTAAACTTTACATTATCCTTAGGACTTTTAGGAGCACTGTCCATTGAACCCTGCATTTTCTTACCTAGATCTAAAATCTTTTTGCATACATCAGCTTTTTCATCCGCATCCTTTACAGAAGATAGCTTAGGAAGTGAAATAAACTCCTCAATAGCTTTTATGCTGTCGGTATCAAATTTATCATTTAAACTTTTATCCTTATTACCCATATCAGGCATATTCCCAAATATATGAAGCATTTTATTTAAAACTTTTGTTTTTTCTTCAGAATCTTTTATTGTATTTAACATTGGAAGCTGAAGTAATTCTTTAATATTCCTTAGTTGCTTTGGATCCATCATTTCATTAGAGTTACTATTTTGAGCTTCATTATTCATCTTAGGCATTTTATCAAATATATCTATTAATTTAATTACTGTTTCTGTTTTTTGTTTTTCATCATTAATTTTGCTTATTTCAGGAAGTAAAATAAGCTCTTTTAAAGTATGCATATCTGATGAACTAAAGTTCATATTTGAGTTTTTTCCTGACATATCAGGCATATCTTTAAATATATCAATAAGTTCAATTAATGTTTTCCTTTTTAAATTCCAATCCTTTATATCCTTAATCATCGGAAGTTTAAGCAGTTTATTTACAGAGTCCATTGTTTTTTTGTCCATTTTCTTATTGAAATTTGAATTTGATGCAACATTAAAACTTTTTATCTCATATATTTTTGACAATACTTTATTCATCGTTTTACTATCAAGCTCTATAAAACTGCTCTGCCCTTTATTAACATTAGGCATACTCTTTGAAAGACTCATAAACTTATTTATTATATCTATTTTTTCCTTTGTATTTTTAACATTTTCAAGAAGCGGAAGGCTTAAAAGTTCCTTTGCTGAAGCTAAGGATTTTTTGTCCATATTTTTATTTTCAGGCATACTCTCAAGTATGGTTATAAATTGTAAAGTTGTTTTTATCTTTTCATTTCTATCACTGATTGAATCAATAAGTGGAAGCTTTAATAAGTTTTGCATAGCTTCAATTGTTTTTGAATCCATAACAGGCTTTTGCATTCCTTGAGGTATATTTTGCATCTTAACCATCTGCTGCTTAATTTGATTTACTAAGCTTTTTTGCACAATTCCCATTTGAGTTATTATTTGATTTACAGCTGCATTTTGCCCTTTAACCACACCATTATGAATCTGAATAGCAATATTTTTATAAATCTCATCAACAGCAGTTGCTTGAGCCTTTGTCAAGTTATCTGTTATCTGCTCTACAGCTTTATTTTGAGCTTCTCCCATCTTATCTTTTATATTATCTACAGCTTCCTTTTGAACATCTCCCATTTTATTTTTAAGCTGATTTACTGCCTCATCCTGTCCTTTTGATATTTCTGATATCATTTTGCGGGTCATATAAGCATCCTGAAGTTTATTTAATGCTTTGCTTGAAATTTTAGGAGTTGCTATTGAAAAAGAAGTACTTAAAATAGCAAAAATTAAAACTATAATCAAATTAATTCTATGGGGCTTTAGATACCTTAAAAGTCTTTTAAATGTTCCTTTAAAATCCTTTGGTTTTTGAGCTATTGTTTCAAATCCACCCATTGGACCTCCTTTTCTTCCTCCCATATGTCCGCTTTGTCTTCCTCTATCTACACTCATGCTATCTCCTCCTCTGAAAGCTGAGAGAATACTATTTCTCGGTAAACATCACATTCTTTCATTAATTCCTTGTGAGTTCCCATTCCTACAATTCTTCCCTCATCTAATACTATAATCCTATCTGCATCCATAATCGTACTTACCCTTTGTGCTACAATAATAACTGTTGAATCTGCCGTTTCCTTTTTAAGTGCTGCCCTTAATTTTGCATCGGTTTTAAAGTCAAGTGCTGAAAAACTTTCATCAAAAATATATATTTCAGGCTTTCTAACTATTGCTCTGGCAATAGATAATCTTTGTTTTTGTCCGCCGGATACATTAGTGCCACCCTCTGATATTTCATGTTCAAACCCGCCATCCATATTTTCTATAAACTCAAGAGCCTGTGCAACCTCAGCTGCATGTCTTATCTCCTCTTTACTTGCATCTTCATTACCAAATCTTATATTTTCTAAAATCGTTCCTGAAAACAAAACAGATTTTTGTGGTACAAGACCTATCTTTTTTCTTAAAACTTCCTGTGGAATTTCCCTGACATCAACACCATCTATAAGCACACTTCCGCTGTCTACATCATAAAATCTCGGAATTAAATTGATTAATGTAGATTTACCTGAACCTGTACTTCCTATAATAGCGGTAACTTCACCGGGCTTTGCAACAAAGGATATATTTTTAAGTGCCGGTTCTTCAGCACCATGATAGCTAAATGTTACATCTTTAAATTCTACATAACCTTTACCTGAAAACGAGTTATTTGTTTTTTCAGCATCTACTATCTCAGGCATAGTATCAAGAACTTCATTAATTCTTGATGCCGCTGCCTGTGCTCGAGGAACCATTATAAACATCATTGAAAGCATAAGCATTGATATCATAATCTGCATAGCATATTGCGTAAAGGCACTTAATGCTCCTAAATCCATGCTCCCTTTGCTTATTCTAATTCCTCCAAACCAAAGAATAGATAGTGATGTCAAGTTCATAATAAGCATTATTGAAGGCATCATAAATGCCATTATTCTATTAACTTTAATATAATTTTCAGTCAAATCAACATTTGCATCATTAAAACGTTTTCTTTCATGTTCATCGGTGTTAAAAGCTCTAATAACCCTAACCCCTGTAAGTTTCTCACGCAAAACAAGGTTTATTTTATCAATTTTTATCTGCACTAACTTAAAAAGGGGTATCATTCTTGATGCAATTAATGCTACAACCCCTGCAAGAACAGGTATTGCAACTACTAAAACAATGGTTAGTGCTCTATCTTTTCTATATGCTAAAATCATTCCTCCAACTGCTGTAATTGGAGCACTTATCATTAGTCTCATTATCATAATAGTAACAGTCTGAATTTGTGTAACATCGTTAGTCGTTCTTGTAATCAATGTTGCTGTTCCAAACTTATCAAATTCATTTAAAGAATAACTTTCAACTCTTTTAAATATGTTGCTTCTTAATATTGTTCCAAGTCCTGTAGCCACCTTTGCTGACAAAAGGCTTGCAATGACTGAGCATACAACTCCTATTCCTGCAACTAAAAGCATTAATCCTCCTATTTCAAGTATCTTTTTTGTATCTCCCTGCATAACCCCCTTATTTATTATCTCTCCCATAAGCGTTGGAAGATAAAGATCTCCTAATGTTTGTAATGTAACAAAAATAAATACACCTATTATCATTGCTGTATATGGTTTTAAAAATCTGTATAGTTTTAGCACTACAATCATCTCCCCATAATTCATTTTACAGTTACTTCAATTTATCATAGTTAATATTCATAAGATTAGCCCTCACCTTTACAAGGCACTTATAAAGCATATCCTTTTCTTCCTGTGTAAAATCTTTAAAACATTCATCATTTAGCACAATCATAACTTTTTTTAATTCCTCACATATTTTTCTTCCCTTATCGGTAATATATACTCTTGATATTCTCTGATCCTCTTCATCCTGTTTTCTAGTTATAAGCCCTGTCTGTTCCATCCTCCTTAACATTACTGTAATAGTGGCAGGTTTTATATTAAGTTTTTCTGCAAGTTCCTTTTGACTTTGACCATCCATGTGATAAAGTGCAAATAACATGGGAGGCTGTCCTGGGTACATTCCATACTTATCAAGCATATTATGAAGGCATTGAAAATGAAGCCTTATTATTTGACCAAAAACCGCATATAAACTATTAGAATCACAAAAGTTCATTTAATTACTTCCTCCTTTTAATCAAAATTATTTAGTCGTCTAATTTATTTTTATAATATCATTTAGCCGTCTAACTGTCAACATCTTATTTTTTACTTTTTGTTATATTTTTTGTAGATTCATTGTATAATTAAATGCAACAGGCAAAAAAATATTTAAACCATAATGAAATTCATGTATGATATAAGTGACAAATCCAAACATACAGTAGATTTTCACTATGGTTTGAAAAGAAATTATAACATACCTATATGTTATTTTAAACACATAAAACTCTATAAACATAGAGAAACTTTTGCTATACATAACAAAAAAATTTAAGCATTAATATAAGGACGCATCAAAAGTTTTAATAATGTATACCTATAATTTTCCTCATTTATCTAAATCACTATTTTTACTTTTCTCCAATATCATCTTCATAGCTTTCGTAATTATAGGAGCTCCAATATCTGTATCATCGCATCCATCCATCTTACCTATATCACCTATTCCTATTATCAAAGGAGCCTTAACTTTATTTAGCACATCAACGGTATCTCCCTTAACAATTTTATCTTTTTTCTCAATTCCATATTTGTCAACAGCATTTTTAGTTATATTCCCTTTTCTATCTATAGAATAATCGACTTTTATTCCAGTAACATTATTCGTATTTGATGCTACAGCAATTACTCCTAACACTTCTACATCCTCACAATTTAAGATGTATTCCATAGCCTCCTCTCCACTGCCTTTATGGGTATTTCCTCTATCATCGACCATTACAACAACCGGGTCATACTTTGCCTGTTTAACATAGTCAATTATCTCTTTACCAGTTAAAGGCGTAGGATTTCCTGCTGACCTTGAAATACATCTTCCTCCTATGTTGTGCGCAGCTATTTCAACTGCCCTTTGGGCACATAAATCTCCATCAGTAACTAATATAACTTTTCTTTTCATGATTATACTCCTATTTCTTCATTTTAGGGCTAAATATAATAGCCATTATATATCCAAAAAACACTGCAGCTGCAATCCCTGCTGCAGTTCCTGTAACACCTCCAGTAAAAGCTCCAATCAGTCCATATTCATCTACTCCTTTAAAGGCTCCTTTAGCAAGGGAATAACCAAATCCAGGAAGAGGAACAGTAGCTCCTGCCTTTCCATATTTAACTAAAGGCTCATAAATCCCAAGGGCTCCAAGGATAACACCTAAAGTTACAAAGGAAACAAGGATTCTTGCCGGGGTCAATTTCGTCTTATCCATAAGTATTTGACCTATTACACATATAAATCCTCCTACAATAAAGGCTCTTATATAATCCACATTTACACGCTCCTTTCTATTGCTACTGCATGTGCTATTCCGGGAATAGATTCTCCCTGCTGGCTGCTTGTAGGACTTAAGAGTGCACCAGTTGAAATTAGTAATATCCTATTAAAATTTCCTTCCTTTAATTGTTTATACAAATATCCACAAAATACTACAGCTGAACAACCGCATCCGCTGGCTCCAGAATGTACATCCTGCTCCGTAAGGTCAAATATCTCTACTCCACAATCTGTATATATATTTGAAATATCATATCCTCCTTTTTTTACAAGTTCAACTGCAAGCTCCTTTCCAACCTTGCCAAGGTCTCCAGTAATTATAAGATCATAATACGCAGGGTTAAAACCTGTATCCTTGAAATGTCTAAGTATAGTATCTGCAGCTGCCGGTGCCATAGCTGCTCCCATATTATTTGCATCCTTTACACCAAAATCCATAACTCTTCCTGTTGTTACATATGTTATATAAGGTCCACTTCCTGATGAAGAAAGAAGAGCAGCTCCTGCTCCAGTAACTGTCCACTGAGAAGTCGGCGGTCTTTGTCCTCCATATTCAAGAGGGAATCTATATTGTCTTTCAGCCGAGGCAAAATGACTCGAAGTAGCAGCTATAACATAATCGGCATAGCCCCCATCTATTATCATAGAAGATAAGCTTAAAGATTCTGTCATCGTAGAACATGCACCATAAAGTCCAAAGAAAGGTATCTGAAGCTCTCTTGCTGCAAAGCTCGAAGAAATAATTTGATTTAACAAATCTCCAGAAAACATATAATCTATATTATCAGGGTGAAGATTTGCCTTATTTATAGCAAGTTTCACTGCTTCTCTTGTCATCTTGCTTTCTGCTTTTTCCCAAGATTCCTCACCATATAAATCATCGCTTAAAACTACATCAAAATATTGTCCTAAGGGACCTTCTCCTTCCTTTGAACCTGTAATTGTAGCTGTTTCTAAAATAGATGGAGGATTCATAAGTTTTACTGTCTGAATTCCTAATTTTTTTACTGCCACAATCTCGCCTCACTTTACAAAATATTTTATAAAATAATATATTATTCCAACAATTACAGAGGAAGAAATTCCGTATACAAGAACTGGTCCTGCGATTATGAACATTCTTGCTCCAACCCCAAGGATGTATCCTTCCCTTTTAAATTCCATCGCAGGGGATACAATAGAATTGGCAAAACCCGTAATAGGAACTATAGTACCTGCTCCAGCATATTTTGCTACATTATCATATATGCCTAAACCAGTTAAAAAGGCTCCAAGAAATACCATTACAGTAGCCACATAAAATCCTACATTATCTTCAGGTATTCCAAAAGATAAAAAAAGATTCATAAAAAACTGCCCTATATCGCATATAAGCCCTCCTATAACAAAGGCAAAAATACAATCTTTTATAATAGAAGACTGAGGGTTGTTTTTATCAACCATATTTTTAAATTCTTCACTCAGCTGCTTTTCTAACTTCTTTTCCATATAATCACCTGCTATCTTTTATTTTCTCATTTTCTCCTATTAGACCTGATGAAAAGTCAATTCTTACTTTATCATAATCATACCTTAAACTCTTATCTTCTATTTGTTTCAAATTTGAAATATCCTGCCGCTTAGACTTGTAAAACACAAAACCACCTCCACTATATATATTTTTCCTTAAAAATTCATATTTAATACAAAAAACCACAGTTAAAACTGTGGTTTTCTAAGTCATTGTTTTTCTCATATAATCAAGAACCTTCTTTTCGATTCTTGAAACTTGAACTTGTGAAATTCCAAGTATCTGTGCAATCTCACTTTGAGTCATATCCTTAAAATATCTTAATATTATTACTTGCCTTGCTCTAGGTTCAAGTCCATTTATTATTTCTTTTAAAGCAACTTTATCTGTAACATCAGAACCATAATCTTTTTCTTCGCTTATTTTATCTATTAAAAGAACAGGAGCACCGTCATCCTGATGAATAGTATCATAAAGATACTCAGGAGCATTTAAACTTTCAAGACTTAAAACAATATCCTCTGATGTTATGCTAAGCTCCTTTGAAATCTCTTCTATTGTAACCTCTCTGCCATACTCTTTTACTAGCTTTTCCTTTGCAATTTTAACTTTTTTCGCCGTTTCCTTCATATTTCTGCTGACCTTTATTATCCCATCATCCCTTATAAACCTTTTTATTTCTCCCATAATCATAGGAACTGCATAGGTTGAAAATTTAACATTAAAATTGCTGTTGAAATTCTTTATTGCTTTAACAAGTCCAATACACCCTATTTGAAATAAATCTTCATATTCATATCCTCTGTTTAAAAATTTTTTAACTATAACAGAAACCAATCCTACATTAGCTCGTACAAGTCTATCTTGAGCTTCCTTATCTCCCATCTGGCTTTTTTTTACAAGTTCAATTACTTCATCTTGGCTTGGTATTCTATTATAATCTGGTTCAGCCTTTTTCATATTATATTCCCCCAGATTATACAGATTTGAAGCTCTTGGTCATAATAACTCTCGTTCCTTTTCCTATCTGCGACTCCACCTCAAGAGTATCCATAAAAGATTCCATAACAGTAAATGCCATACCAGATCTTTCAAGTTCAGGTCTAGAAGTATAAAGTGGCTGTCTCGCAAGTTCTACATCTTCAATACCTTTTCCACAGTCTAATACCTCTACCGTAAGTTTATTCCCATCGATGCTACACTTTATAGTAACAGTACCTGAAGTATTTTCATAACCATGTATTATAGCATTTGTAACAGCCTCTGAAACTGCAGTTTTTACATCAGACAACTCCTCTATCGTAGGATCAAGCTGTGAAGCAAAGGCTGCAACAACAACCCTTGCAAAGGCTTCATTTTGCGATTTGCTTGGAAATTCAATTTTCATTTCGTTATGATACATTATCCATCCCCCCTTAAAAGCTTTCAATGGCTTCTTCAATATTTTTATATTCCTTTATAATTTTAAAGAGCCCCCCTAGTTCAAAAACTCTTTTAATATTGGGCTTAAGGCTTACAATACCCACTTTACCTCCATATTCCATAATTTTTTTATATCTTCCTATAACAACTCCAATCCCTGAACTATCCATAAAATTCACATCTGAAAAATCAAAAATAAGATTTTTTATTCCAAATTCATCTATCTTGTTATCGATTTTTATTCTTACATTTTCAGCTGAATGATGATCAAGTTCTCCAGCCATAAACACGATAAGTGTGTTATCTCTCTTACTAAATTTTAAAAGCATTAACATCCCCCCATTCCATATTAAGTTATATATTCTATAAAATGTATTTTTTTCCTTCATATTCATATATGATTTAGCAAAAAATTAAAAAGCACAAATACCAATTAGTATTGTGCCCATAATTTTTATTTTTTATACATTAGTTTTTTTATTTTTATATTTTTTCTGTATTCTTTTTATTTCTATATTTAATACCTACAAGATAAATAACTACTCCTAAAACTGCTAAAAGCAAAATAACGTATTGTATCCTTTTATAGTCTGCAGGAACTGCCTCATAAAGAGTAATTATACCAAATACAAAAAATATTATCGCTGTTCCCCATTTCATAAATTCTTCAGGGACATACTTTTTAAGATAAGCAGCTCCAATAATTCCAAGGCTGTCTGCAATAATCATTCCTAATACCGAGCCTAAAAGAACTAAAAGCGGTTGCTTAAAATTTGCTGCAAGGGTTAGTGTCATGAGTTGAGTTTTATCTCCAAGCTCTGCAATAAAAAATGTTGCTCCTATTGTAATAATAGGACCTAAGTTTGTCTTTTTTTCAACCTCTTCCTCTTCTTCATCTCCACCCTTTATAGTCCACAGTCCAAAGCCTATAAAGCACAATGCAGCTGCTATTTTAATATAGTTAAAAGGAATTAATGCACCCAGATAACTTCCAAGCGCTACTGCAAGACCGTTTAATAAAAATATAGCAATGCCAACTCCTATTGCAACATCCCTGACCTTATATCTGCTTGCAAAGGCCATACACATAAGCTGTGTCTTATCTCCTATCTCTGCAATAAGTACAAGCAAAAAAGTTTTTAATAATGCCATAAATGAAGCCTCCTTTAATTGATAATAAATTTTTGTAAAATAAAAGACCTTTAACACAATGGAACCCACTGTGTTAAAGGTCTCACTTGACATAATCAGGTAAAGCCAGGCTATTTGCCAGTATGTTGACTTTACCACCCAAAAAGGGTAGCTACTCCCCCTTAACGCTCAATAAATTTAAATTCAAAATTAGAATATCATCTATGTTATTATATGTCAATATCAAATATTAATATAAATATTATTATTGTATTATTTATTTTTTAATGATAAAATGCAATATGTGAATTATGAAAACCTTGAAAGGAGAGATAATTTATGGAGATGTGGCTTAGGGAAATGCAGATTGAAAACGCAGCAATGACCTATAAAATAAAAGAAACATTAGTTAGAAAGAAAACAAAATATCAAGATTTAGCAATTGTTGATACACAGGCCTTTGGAAGAATGCTCGTACTTGATGGAATAGTTCAAACAACCATTAAGGATGAATTCGTATATCATGAAATGATTACACACATTCCTCTTTTTACACACCCAAATCCAAAAAAAGTTTTAGTTGTTGGAGGAGGAGACGGAGGAGCAATAAGAGAAATTTTAAAGCATCCTTCCGTTGAAAAAGCTGTTTTGTGCGAAATAGATGAAGATGTAATTAAAGAATGTAAAAAATATCTTCCTGAAATAAGTTGCGCACTCGATGATAAACGTTGCGAAGTATTTATAGGAGACGGAATTAAATATGTTAAGGAACACAAAAACGAATTCGATGTAATAATAGTTGACTCAACAGATCCTTTCAGTATTGCAGAAGGTCTATTTGGAGGAAACTTTTATAAGGATATATTTGAAGCATTAACAGAATATGGTATATTTATAGCTCAAACAGAAACACCCTTTTTCCTACCTGACACTGTTAAAAAAGTATTCAGCGATGCAAAAGCCATATTCCCAATAACAAAGCTTTTTATGGCAGCTATTCCTACATACCCTGGAGGATATTGGAGCTTTACTGTAGGCTCTAAAAAATATGATCCATCACAGATTGATATTTCAAAGATACCTCAGCTTGATACAAAATATTATACACCTGAACTTCACAGAGCATGCTTTGTTCTTCCAAAGTATGTTGAAGAAGTTATAAAATAAAACATATCCCTCAATAGGCAGTAAATGCTTATTGAGGGAGTAACATTAATACAAAAAATTTGCAAAGCAAAACTTTTTCATAAATTACGAGCACCAGCTCCTTATAATTTCATATTCATCTTCTGTTATTCCAAAAATTTTACACAAAATCATATCGATTCTATATATAGTATCTTCTTTAACATTATTTACCTCATCTTCAATTTTCTTTATATATTGAGGAATTTTAATGCTCATTATCTTGTTTGGATAGTATTCATACATATCATCTCCAAGCTTCTTTGCCATAGACTTTATATAAAATTCATATATGCTACTGTTTAAAATACCGCAGATATATTTATAGGAAGTAGTTTTTAAAAACATATCCCTTATTTTAATCACATAAACATCCGCACTAAAATAGCTTCCACAATCTATTGCAAACCTGTTTGAAGATGATTTATATGGAAAAACTATTTTTTCTCCTTTAAATATTTCTTCCTCTCTTCCCCATTGAAGCTCATACCATTTTCTAACACCTTTTCTACACTCCCTACGATTTTCAAGTGCATTCTTAAATCTTTCAATAAAATTTACAGCTTTTTTATATTTATCAACATCATCAATAATATCAGAATAAATAAGAAAATCATCTGTAGGTAAAACATTAAACTTTTCAATATTTGAGCTTTTAATCCAAGGTTTTAAAAGATTTTCTTCTATGTCAAGCTCCTTTGCTGAATTTTTTTTGAGTACAAAGGCTTTGTCGCACCCCGTTATTATTCCCTGAAAGCTTTCACATATATCAGATAAATAAACTCCCTTTATCTTATTTAATACTTCTCTTTCTTTATTGCTTAAAAAAATCCATCCTCTATCCTCAAGACTATTTATATTAACACTTATTTTCCTTACAAATTCACTCTTTCCATAACCAATATCTTGAAATACCTTCTTTCCCTTTCCCTTTGCCTTTTCTAAAAGCCTTATATATTCAATATCCTTATCTTTGTCATCCTTTATAAAATCTATTATTATATTATCAACTCCAGCCCCTTTTATAAGTCTTATTCCATAGAAATCAACAATAGATTTAATTCTTCCTTTATTTTTAATATATCTTCTTATTCCTTCTGCATTTAAAGCTTCGAGCATATATCTCGATGTTATAAAAATAAGTCTCCCACCTTCATTTAATATATCGATAGATTTTTTTATAAAACAGTAAGAAAGATCCGCTTTATCAGAGAATACTTCATTATACATTTCATAAAGTTTGCTCCTGTATTCTCCAGTTAAAAGCTTATGCCCCATATAAGGAGGATTGCCTATTACTATATCAAATTTTTCAATGTCTGATGTTAAAAAATCTCCTAAAATTATATTCTTTGGAATATGTCCGCTTCTTTCATAAAGCTCAATAGTCGTTATCATAACAGCATATTCATCGATATCATATCCATATATATTATTTTTAATTATCTGTTCTTCTATATTTTCATTACCTATGGATTTTATTTTTTCTTTAAGCTTTTCAAAAATACGAATTAAAAAATATCCCCCACCACAGGAAGGATCAACTATTTTTAAATATAAATTCTTATTAAAATCTATTTCCTCAATTATTTTGTCTACCATAAATTCAACTATTTCAATAGGAGTATAAAAGCTTCCTGTTTCCTTTTTAAGTTCTTTTTTTGAAAGCATCTGATAAACATCAGCAATATAATTTTTAACATTCCATTTTTGTTTAAATTCTTCTATATCTATATCTTTAAAATTTATAATCGATTCATATAAAGACTTAATATCCTGTTTAAATTCTTCAATCATATTAACCTCCAAAATCTTTTATGCCTTTATTATACCATCTGCCATAAATTAAAAGTAGCATTATTTTTTATATTGTGGTTATATTAAATATGAGGAGGAGTTAAAATGAAAAAGCTTATTGCATTTTTTTTAGCAGTGCTTCTTATATCATCAAGTTCCTGTAAAAAAGTTTCCAATAAACCTGAAGCTGTTCCTGATACTCCAATATCACAAGTAAAAGAACCAAACCTTCCAAAAACTCTAAATTCCGTTCATAACTATACTGCTAATAAAACCTTTGCACCTTCAAATATTGATACAAATGTCAATCTAAGCAGCAAAACCATACCTTGGGGACTTGGGCCTAATAAGAATCATGTTCCTCCATTAATTCCCAAAGAGCACAAAGCTATTCTCGATAAGTATTCAGGATACTATCTTGGAGATACATCCCAAAAGGTTATATATTTAACCTTTGATGAAGGCTATGAAGTTGGCTATACTTCAATTATACTCGATGTTCTTAAAGCAAACGATGTAAAAGCAGCGTTTTTTGTAACCGGACATTATATAAAATCACAGCCAGAATTAATAAAAAGAATGGTTAAAGAAGGTCACTTAGTCTGCAACCATAGTTTAAATCATCCTTCAATGCCATCAAAAGCAAACAATATCCATTCTTTTACTAAAGAGTTTACAGATCTTGAGAATTTATTTAAAGAAATAACGGGACTTGATATGCCAAAGTTCTTTAGACCTCCTAAGGGAGAATTTAGCGAGAAGGTTCTATACCTTACAGAAAAGCTTGGATATAAAACAGTATTTTGGAGCTTTGCCTATAAAGACTGGATTGTAGATGAGCAGCCAACTGAAAAGTACGCTCATGATAAAATAATGTCCTCAGCGCACAACGGGGAAATAATGCTTCTTCATGCGGTATCAAAAACCAACGCAAATGTTCTCGATTCTGTAATTAAAGATTTGAAATCACAAGGTTACAGATTTGGAACGCTTTATGAGTTGAAATAAAAGACATTTGTATTTAATTATTACAAACACAATAGCATATTAACCCTCCTTTAAGCATATTCTAATCCTTATACAAAAAATCCAGTAAATAAGCTATAAAGCTTTTACTGGATTTTTTGTATTTTACTCTATATATTTTGTCTTCTGTCAGCTATGCGATACTATATTTATACCCTTGCAATCTCTTCCCACTTTATATATTTATTCATCTTTTCAACAGCTTTTTCAAGATATATTTTATCTGTTTCATCGAACCTGTTAAAAATAGGGCTGTCAATATCCAAAACGCCGTATAATATTCCATCCTTAATAATAGGAACAACTATTTCAGAGTTTGATGCACTGTCACAGGCAATATGTCCTTCAAATTCATGAACGTTTGGAACTACATAGGTTTTTTTATCTCTAACTGCACTTCCGCAAACTCCCCTGCCTACCTTAATCCTAACGCAGGCAATTTTTCCTCCAAAAGGGCCTAATACCAGTTCTCCGTCCTTCATTATGTAAAACCCTGCCCAGTTAATATCCTCAAGATTATTATATAAAAGTGAGGCTGTATTACAGATATTTGCAAGCGCATCCTCCTCAGAGGAAATAAGCCCTTCTAAAGCAGGCAAAAGTATATCATAGAAATTCTCTTTAGTATCAGCCTTTATTTTTATAAAATTTTCCATATTAACCTCCTTAATAGCATAATCTTCCTTCTTTTACGACTATTTTACCATTTTTTATTACTGTATTAACATGATTAATTCCAAAGTGATATATTATATAGTTCTCATTAGGAGCATCCATAATAAGTATATCCGCATTCTTTCCCTTTTCAATACTTCCTACTTTATCTCCCCTATCAATAGCATAGGCTGAATTTATAGTCATAGCATTTATAACCTCCTGGGGAGTCAGTCCCATTCCCATAGAAGCAAATACCATAATACCTTGAAGGGATTCTGTAGGACATGTTCCAGGGTTATAATCTGTTGCAAGTGCAACAGGAAGCCCCATATCAATCATTTTCCTTGCCCTTGCGTATTTTCCAAGTCTTAAATAGAAAGATGTTCCAGGCAGAAGTACAGGAATTACTCCCCCTTTTTTCATAGCTTCAATTCCTTCATCCGAAGTTGCAATTAGGTGTTCTGCAGATACTGCACCAATTCTTCCTGCAAGTTCTGCTCCTCCCATAGGCTCTATTTCATCCGCATGTATTTTAATCTTAAGTCCATGCTCTTTTCCCTTTAAAAGTATCTTTTCACTCTCCTCTACTGAGAAAACTCCTTCCTCGCAAAAGCAGTCTATAAACTCAGCGAGTTTTTTCTCTGCCACATAAGGTATAACCCGTTCAATCATAAGATTTATGTAACCTTCTCTATTGTCCTTATACTCCTCTGGTACAGCATGAGCCCCCATATAGGTTCTTACAATATCTACCGGATGGTTACAGTCCCTTAACACTTCTAGGCATTTAACTTCATCTACAAAATTAAGCCCATATCCTGACTTTGCTTCTACTGTTGTAGTCCCCCAAAGCAGCATAAGATCAAGACTTCTTATCATTTTTTTCATAAGCTGATCATAGGATGCAGCTCTTGTAGCTCTAACCGTACTTAAAATCCCCCCGCCCATTTTAAGTATTTCTATGTATGGCACTCCCTTTAGCTTTAATTCAAGTTCATTCTCCCTTGAACCATAATGTACAAGATGAGTGTGAGGGTCAACAAAGCCTGGAAGAACAGTTTTATGCTCTGCATCTATAATTTCAGTATGCCTGTCGCAAAACTCTTCTCCATCGCCTGCTCCCACTTCCTGAATTATTCCATTTTCAACGGCTATAAAACCTCTATTTATTATACCAAGATCCTGCATTTGCTCTTTTATTTTAGGCCCCTTTGATTTACAGGTAAGTATTCTTGCATTTTTAATTACTATATCAGCCATGCTGCACCTCCTATAAAAATTTTGGGTGAGAACTCTCACCCAATATAAACTTTATATTTATTATAATATTTCACCAACTTCATTTTCAACAGTTCTTACAAGTTCTCCCGATGTTATAAGGCTACTTGCCTTATTGATATCAATATACATAACCCTATCTTCATTTAAAGGCTCAATATGTTCTCTTAAAAGACTATATGCCTTTTGCGTTCCAGCACCAAGCTTAACATCTCCTCTAAAGTAAAGAGCCTGAGATGATGCAAGATATTCTATTCCAAGTACCTTTGAAACATTATATAATATATTTCTTGACTTTCTTGCAGCTATTGTTCCCATGCTTACATGATCCTCCTGATTTGCTGAGGATGGTATTGAATCAACCGAAGCTGGATGAGCAAGCACTTTATTTTCAGAAACAAGGGCTGCTGCTGAATACTGAGCTATCATAAATCCAGAATTTAGTCCTCCATTTTTAGTAAGAAATGGAGGGAGATCGTTAAGCTGATAGTTAACAAGTCTTTCTATTCTTCTTTCAGAAACATTAGCAAGTTCTGACAGGGCAATTCCTAAAAAGTCCATTGCAAGAGCCATAGGCTGTCCATGAAAATTCCCGCCGGATATTACTCTATCCTCATCTTCGAATATTAAAGGATTATCCGTTGCTGAGTTTATTTCAATTTCAACAACCTTTTTAACATATTCTATTGCATCCTTGCTTGCACCATGTATCTGGGGTATACATCTTAATGTATAAGCATCTTGTACTCTTATCTCCCCCTGCTTTGTTGTGAGACTGCTTCCCTCTAAAAGAGTTAAAAGATTTTTAGCACACTTTATCTGCCCTTTCTGCGGTCTTACTTCATGTACCCTGTGATAATAAGCATCCGTAATTCCCTTTAAACTTTCCACAGTCATAGATGCCACTATATCTGCAGTCTTTGAAATATTAACAGCATCAAAAACAGTAAGAGCAGCAACTGCTGTCATAACTTGAGTACCATTTATAAGCGCAAGTCCTTCCTTTTCCACAAGCTCAATTATATCAATCCCTGCCTTTTCCATAGCTTCTTTTCCAGAAAGTCTTTCTCCATTGTAATAGGCCTCTCCCTCTCCAATCATAACGAGCACCATATGGGATAAAGGTGCTAAATCGCCGCTCGCCCCTAAAGAACCCTTCTCATATATAACAGGATGTACGCCTTTATTGAGCATATCTATTAAAGTCTTAACCGTTGAAACCCTGACGCCAGAATAACCCTTTGAAAGAGCATTAGCACGAAGAAGCATTATTGCCCTTACAATCTCAGTGTCAAACTCATCTCCAACACCACAAGCATGGGAAAGTATTAAATTCCTTTGAAGTTTCTTAACATCATCCTTTGATATTACTACATCAGAAAATTTTCCAAATCCCGTTGTAATCCCGTATTCAACTCTTCCTTCTTCAACAAATCTGTCTACAAGAGCTCTTGCCTTTTCTATTCTATCCTTTGCTTCATCTGACAACTCAACTATATAACCATTTCTTGCAACATTAACAACATCTTCAATTTTAAGATTTTGTCCATCTATAATCACCTTATTCAAAATATTACCCCCTTTAAGATTTATTACAATAATTATATCATTATTGCTGAATAATTGTTAGACTTTGAATTGTCTGAATTTTTTCAAGATATTATCATATTAAAGCGCGTAAAATAATTAAAGTTCATTTATATGAGCAAATTTCATATTTTTAAATACTTGATGTAACTGATTTTTTTCTAATTCAAAAAGGAAATTCACCCCAAATGTCGAATATATTAAGTGACATCAAAATAATCCAACAAAGGAGTGAATTTCACTTATGTATATTCG
>JAOADY010000018.1 GCA_026417075.1 Caloramator sp. | reverse complement strand
GAGGATATTGCAAAGGCTTTATCTTATCCCAAGGATAAGATATTTGTAACCCATCTTGCTGCAGAGGATATATACTATCCAAGAAACAAAAAGCTGTGTAAAGAATTTATTAAAGAAAAGTATGGGATTGAAGATAAGTTTATACTTTATGTTGGAGGATTCAGCCCAAGAAAAAACATTAAAGGACTTATTCAAGCCTTTAGTATAATAAAACCTAAATTAGATGAAAAAATCAAACTTGTAATACTTGGCAAAAAGGGCCGTTCCTACTACGACTACAGGGATTTAGCCTACTCTTTAAGTCTTAAGGAAGATGTTATTTTTACAGGATATGTTCCTGTCGAGGAACTTCCATTGTTTTATAATGCCGCCTATATTTTCTGCTACCCATCCTTTTATGAGGGTTTTGGCCTTCCTCCCCTTGAAGCTATGGCATGTGGAACCCCAACTATTGCATCAAATGTTACATCAATACCTGAAGTATTACAAAATGACGCACTATATATAAATCCAAAGGATATCAACGATATAGCTGATAAACTTTTAATGCTAATTAATGATAATATCCTTTATACTACTCTTTCCCTTAAAGCTCTTAAAAGAAGCTCTATGTTTTCATGGAAGAAAACCGCAGTTGAAACAATTGAGATATTATATAAAACTGTTAGAGGGTAATTATAAAAAGGGCTTTTGCATTATCTAAATTTTAATGCAAAAGCCCTTATATTAAAATCTTACTTGTGCAGACAATTTTTTTAAGCTGCTTTAAAAGCAGACTTTGTCACTTGTCAACTCTGTGGCACTAAATTATATTATTCTCCCTGTTTAAACATTTATAAATAAATATCGATGAAAGAATCATTAAAAAAGAAACGGCAAAAGCGGCAAAGCTAAGGTAAAGCACTTTACCGCTACTGTTTTTTTAAAGCAGTGTACAAACTATTAAAAGCAAATTCTTTCTTTGGGATAAAGTCATCCTCTTTAAAAAGCCAGTCAGTCCATATTTTCTCCTACTTTTCATGTTTTAAAGATTTCATATTTATAAGTTTAAATATTAAAAATATGATTGCTATTCCTGCTAATGCTGATATTATATACCCTAAAGTCTCTGGAAGTCCTGAAACAGTATAATCAGGCATTAAAGAGTTAAAGTTTATGCCCTTTTCCATTCCTTTAGGTACATATCCTAAAAGGCTTACAACCTCTTCAGCCCACCATTCTCCCCAGGCTGTACCCTGTGCTAAAAGCCCAAGGGGACAAAGTATAACCATAGCTAAAAGGAGTAAATACAAAGGCTTATAGGATACGCTTCCTTCATATACAGTATCCGGTGATACCTTTTTAACATAGGCATAAACCAATGATGTTACAAGTCCTTCAACAAACCCTGCAACTAAAAGATGAGGTATGATCATTGCAGCCCCAAATACAGCACAGGTTGACGGACTAAGATAATTATCAGGAATATGCATAAAAACACCTACAAAAAATAAAAAGGCAGCATAAGCTACCTTCGTGGTTTTCATCAAGTTAGGCCTTCGTGACCTGATCCAAATTTATTATAGCATAATATGGAATATATTTCAATATTTAATATTATTCAAAAAATTTTCCCTTTCCTCTTTATATCCTGACCTTCTTACAAGTTTTTCTACAAATTCGCTCTCTTCCCAGTTCTTGCTCCTCATATAATAGCAGTATGCTATATCATAAAAATCCTGAGGGAACAAAAGATGTCCGTATAAAACCTTCATCTCTTTATCATCTATTTCTCTAATCTCAGAATAAGAATTTATTATATTCTCTGCCATATCAACGCTCCAGCCGTTATGCTTTATTGCCCTAGTTATAATATTGCATAAATCATGACAGGGAATATCTACTAAACAGTAGTCAAAATCAAGAAAATATATGTTGTTATCATTTCCAATAATAATGTTGTGATGGGCAAGATCATGGTGGCAAAGGGTATGAAATCTTTCACAAAGGCTCATATAATCAGAACTTTCAAGGCATAAAACAGCATCCTTTGCACACTTTATATAATAGTCAACATTTTCAAGATAAAGAATATCAAACTCAGTTTTATTTAAATGCATATTTGCTATTTCTTTATATTTTTCCATAGACTCAATTCTCTCTTTAAATTTTTCTATAATTTTCTTTAACCCATTCCTCGATTCATAAAACATATTTATATCAAATCCTGCATTGTGAAGCTTTGCAAGCGCCTTTGAGGCTTCACTTAAATCTATTGGATTTTCAAATAAGCACTCTCTTCCCTCTATCAAATCTAAAACTACATATATTCCCCCTTCGTATTCTACATAGGGCTTATTATCCTTAGAAAGTCTAAAATTTATAACATAGGGATATTTTTCTCTTACAGCATTCAAAGAATTATATATAAACATTAAGGTATTTATATCGTACTCAACCTTTTTTAATATTTTATACCCTTCATTTGTATTTAAAATATATACTGAACGAATGGGAGATGCATCCTCTACTAAAAAGTCAAAACAGTCAAATATTTTAGTATCAAGCATATATGAGGATAGAAAGGATTTATCCCTGTATCTATACTCCATCACTACACCTCCATGATATTAGAAATTTTTTCTAAAGAATAGGCTCTTTTAAACTTATCTATATAAAATTCATCATCTTTTCTACATTCCATATATTTTTTTATTGTTTTTAATGAATAATATGGAAAGGAAACATAGGCTTTTATTATTTTATCAAGATTAGAATCTATTTTCCTAATGCTTCTGTATCGTTTTAATATATCCTTATAAACGCCTTTATCCTTAGAATCTTCAATGGAATGTTTAATCAAAAGGGCTAAATCCTCAATGCACATATTGTATCCCATATCAAAGACCTTAACTATAAGAGGTCTTCCTCCCCTTACAACTGCTGTTGAACTCGATGCTGAATTTATACACACTTCTCTTTTTTTCATACTTTCCTCAAGGAGCTTTAAATACTCCTTTGATTTAAAAATCCTCTGGCTGTTTTTAGCCCTTATTAAAAGCTCATCAATATAAGGCATAACATATTCCTCAAAGGGAGATAAATTTTCCTTATCTTTTATTTCATTTTTAAACTTTTCAAGTTTTGATGTAAGAAGCCTGTATTTCTCTGCTCTTTTACCCCAGTAAACCTTTATTTTAATTCCCTGGGGCTGAATAAATCCTTCAGTACAATTATGAAAATGGGCAAGCATTCCTGCCATAGTTAGTATATTTTTTTTATTTGTAAGATAAAAATTTTCTTTTCCATATTCGCTTGTAAGTATTAAAATTCCATCGCTGCTTTTATCGTATAAATTCCCGTTTTTTGTCTTGTTTATTTTAATCACGCTTTTAAAACCATTAGACACTGCAAAATCAATTATTGCAGATGATGATAAAACTTCCCACTCCTTTGCATCAACTAAAATCTCCATATTGCCCCTCCTTTAGTCTTTGCTCAAAATCCTTTAAAAAGCACATCCTCTCTTTACTATCCTCTGCAATCCTTTTGAGCTTTCTTACAAAAAAATCTTCATCCCAAGGCTGTTTCTCAACATAATACTGAAGCCCTACCTGCCAAAAATCCTGAGGAAATTCCATAAAGCAAAACATAAGATATATTTCATCTCTGCTTACAGGTATCTTTTCACAGTAAATTGAAAGAATAAAATCTAAAATATCAAAATCCCAATTTCCGTATTTCAAGTTTCTTATTATAATGCTTGATAGATCGTGAAGGTGAGAATCTAAAATGCAGTAATCGAAATCTATCATATACATATTCAGATTTGAAGTTATTAAAAAATTATGATTTGCAGTATCGTGATGACATATACCCGATTGACTTTTATGTTTTTCCATAACATCAAAGTAGTTTGAATTTTCGAGGTCTTTTACCGACTTTAACCCCTGTTTATAGTGGATATCAAAGTATCTTAAATATATGCTATCAAAATCAGAAATTTTATCCTTTGATTTTATAAGTGCTTTAAAATATAAAAGTTCATCACATCTTTTTTTAAATCTTTTAATCCACCTTCCAAACAGGTCTCTTCCCTTTGCGTGAAAATCCACCTTAAACCCCCTTGACGATAGGTGAAGCTCTCCTAAAGTATCAAGGCACATTTTAAGCTCAATTGGGTTTTTAAAATCTGCCTCCCTCGAATCTATCCAGCTGCAAAGGTAGCCGTATCCATTATCTGTTTTTATAAAATTAGCCCCCTCTTTTGTTTTAAAGGGAGGAAGTATCCCTTTAAAACCTCTATCATATAAATACTCTATTGCACTTATTATAAATTTAAACTGCTCATAATCGTAATTTGAAGATTTAAAGCAAAGATATTCCTTATCCGTTTTTATTTTATAAGCATTTTTTATTTTTTCGGATTCAAATACAGGAATTTCATAGTTTTTCTCAATTAATTCTTTAACATTCTCCATCCCATCAACCCCAGAGTAAAATGAATTCTATTTTATAATATGAAAACATTAAGTAAATGTGATAGAAAATAAGATTTTATGCACAACACAGCAAAAATAATAATATTAATAATATATAGGCTTTAATAGGAGTGAATTAAGTGAGAATTGCAATAGATGGGCGTGGTGCTAATTGGTATGCAGGAACGGGAATAGGAACATATACCCAACAGGTTTTAAAATATATTCTAAGTTTTGATTCATCAAATCAGTATCACCTATATTGGTGCGGAACAAATTATAAAGAATTGTCAAATTCATCTAATGTTACTATTAGCATAGCTTCAAAAAAACACCACAGATTTTTTGAAGAATACTTTATCCCTGAAAATATAAAAAACAAATCAATAGACATATACCATGTCCCTCAAAACGGAATAGGTCTTCCTCATAAAAAAAGCTGCCTTTATATATCAACGATTCACGATTTAATACCCTATATAATGCCTGAAACTGTAGGGAGAGGCTATCTTAAAAGATTTATTTCTCAAATGCCTGAAATAATACAAAACTCTGATACGATAATTACTGTATCAGAATTCTCTAAAAATGATATTATAAGGATTTTCGATGTTCCTGAAGACAAAATAAAGGTAACTTATCTTGCAGCTGACAGCTTTTTTAAACCTATTGAAAAAAATATTGCAAAGGAATTTGTAAAATCAAATTACAATATAGACTCGGATTATATATTATATCTTGGAGGCTTTAGCCCGAGAAAAAATGTAAAATCCCTTATTGTCGCCTATTCGAGAATATATAAGGATATAAAAGATGATATAAAACTTGTAATACTTGGCCCCTCAAAGGATGATCATTCATACCTTATTGAGCTTTGCACAAGCCTTGGAGTAAGGGATAGAGTTATTTTCACAGGTTTTGTCCCCTATGAGCACCTTCCCTATTTTTATAACGCATCTACTGTTTTTGTATATCCTTCACTTTATGAGGGCTTTGGGCTTCCTCCCCTTGAAGCTATGTCCTGCAAGATACCTGTTATAACATCAAATGTATCATCCATTCCTGAGGTTACAGGAGATGGTGCACTGCTCATAAACCCCTTTGACACCGAGGATTTAAAATGTGCCCTTGAAAAAATGCTGCAAGATGAAAAATTAAGATATGAAATAGCAGAAAAAGGCTATATCCGCTCAAGAGAATTCTCTTGGACAAAAACTGCCGCAAATACCCTCAACATCTACGAAGAAACCTATATGATGTATAAATAAGTTTTTACCGTTTTCTTTGTCAAGTGCCACCCAGTTGACAAAATTAATTAAGGAGCCCGTCGGCTCCTTTTAAAAGTTATATATTTTGCTGTACTTTTCTTTTAAGTATTCAATAAAATATTTTGCTGTAAGTTCTTCTCCTGTTGCCATCTTTAATATTTCTGACGGCTTATATATACTTCCGTGTTTATGAATGTTTTCTTTTAGCCATTCCTTTACAACATTAAGCTCTCCCTTTTCAATCCTCTCACTTAAATCTTTAATATCCTGCTTCATCTTATTAAAAAATTGTGCTCCGTATAAATTCCCAAGGGCATAGGATGGGAAATATCCAAAACTTCCTCCTGCCCAGTGTATATCCTGAAGTACTCCTTCAGAATCATTCTCAGGCTCAATACCAAGGTACTCTTTATATTTAGTCTTCCAAACCATAGGCAGATCTTCAACCTTTATTTCATCATTTATAAGCATCTTTTCAATTTCATATCTTATTATAATATGAAGGCTATATGTAAGCTCATCTGCCTCAACTCTTATTAAAGAAGGCTTTACTATATTTATACCTTTGTAAATATCATCAAGGGATATTTTTTCAAACTCAGGATAAATTTTTATTAATTTAGCATAAAAATATTTCCAAAATTCTTTGCTTCTTCCTATTATATTTTCATAAAATCTTGACTGAGACTCATGTATTCCCATAGAAACCCCTGTACCAAGGGTTGTACCATTTAAATCATCTGGAATATTCTGCTCATATATTGCATGTCCGCCCTCATGTATACAGCTAAACAGCGACGATCTTATGTCCTCCTTATTATAATTTGTTGTTATTCTTACATCCTTGTTACAAAACTCTATTGTAAAAGGATGCATAGTCTCATCAAGCCTTCCAGCATCAAAATCATATCCAATTACCTTTAAAGCTTCTTTCCCCAGTGCTTCCTGACTTTTCTTTGAATAGTTCCCCTTAAAGAAGCTATCATCAGGAGTATAATTTGAAGCTTTAATCTTATCTAAAATCTCGATTATAGCATCTTTAAGCTCACCAAAAACCTTGTCGAGTTTTTCAACTGTCATTCCAGGTTCATAAAAATCTAAAAGAGTATTGTACTTGTTTCCTTCATAGCTCCAATAGTTTAAAAATTCCTTATTCATTTCAACTATCTTTTCAAGATAGGGTTTAAATATTTCAAAGTTCTTCTCATTTTTAGCCTGTGTCCACTTATCCTCAGCCTGAGAAGTTAAAATTACATATTCCTTAAACCTATCCTCAGGAATTTTTTTGTTTCTATCATATTCTCTTTTAACCTTTTCAACCATTGAATATGTAACTTTATCAAGATCTTTAGCAGCTTCAAAGTAAGTTATAAACTCTTTAATCTTCTCGGATGTCTGCATTTTATAAGCCTCTGTAGATAGATATCCTAAAACATCTGATCTGAAATTAACCCCTTTTTTAGGTATACCGACCCTCATATCCCAATAGAGCACCGAAATTGCACTATTGAGGTACTCGATTTTACTTAGATACTCTTTAAATTCCTTTAATTTTTCATCAAATGTAATGCTCATAAAATCCCCCTCTCTTTAAATTATTAATTTAATGATAGCATAATTTGTAAAAAATAAAAACTGCCCTTAGGCAGTTTTTACATAAATCTTTCAAATTCATCCTTTTTATATAAATCCTTTACAAGCTCCTTTATCTGCTGGCACCTATCCTTAGGACAGATTAAAAGTGCATCCTCGGTATCAACTATAAGCATATCCTTAATCCCTATTGCAGATATAAGCCTTTTATCCCCAAGCACCATGGTATTATAAACATCTAAAAGCCCTGCTTTACATCCCGATACTATGTTTCCATTTTCATCACAATTTAAAAATCTTTCAAGGGATACAAAACTTCCTATATCATCCCAATCGAAAGAGGTTTCAAGTACAACTGCCCTATGGGTTCTTTGCATAACTCCAAAATCAATTGAAATACCATCTATTTTTGAGTATTCCTCGTTTATAATCTCCTCTTCCTTCTCTGTACCTATATACTCATACATCCTCATAAGGTTTTTGTATAAATCAGGAAGATACTTTTTTATCTCCCTAAGGAGCCTATCACCACTATTTACTAAAATTAGATAATGTTTTATATTTTCTAATTATTATTATATCACTAATTGATTAGGTCTATTATGAATTAATCAATCAGCATCCCCATCATCAATGTGTCATAAAACTTACCATCAATTAAAAATTCCCTTCTTATTATTCCTTCTTCTTCAAAACCAAGCTTCTTATAAAGTCTAATTGCTCTCTCATTGTCAATTCTCGTCCTCAAGTTTATCTTTCTAATAACTTTCGTCTCCTTTGCCCAGTCAATCAAATATCTTATGAGTTCTTTTCCAATTCCCTTCCCCCAGAATTCCTTTAAAACGCTTACCCCAAATTCCCCTGCATGGGCTAACCTTTTTCTACCACCGCCGCTAAAAGATAAACTACCAATTATTTTCCCATCAAGAACAGCAACAATAAATAGAGAATTGTCCTTATTAATAAAACCTTCAAGTATGCTTTTTTCTGCATCCAATGTAATATTTAATTCTTTAGGCCCAAAGGTTAGAAAATCCGATTCCCCTCCGATTACATTCATGTAATTAATCAATGCCTCTGCATCATCAATTGTGGCTGGTCTTATGATAACCCTTTTATTTTCAATCATTAACTCTTTCATTCCTATTACCCCTTTATACTTATTAATTTTACAATAATCGCTATTTATTAATTATCCTAAATGCTACTAATGTTTAATCAATAATAAACTCCTCTATCTTAACAGCTTCCTTCCCCTTAAACTCAATGCAGACAATAAGCGGCATTATAAATTTAATTCTTTCAAATTCATCATAATTAAAGTTCTTATTATAATAATTTATAATCGTACTAAGGGCTGTCCCATGTGTACCTATTAAAATGTTTTTACCTTCATGTTCTTCTAAAATTTTATTTAAGGCTCTTATATTTCTTTCTTGAACCTCACCTAAGCTTTCACCATTAGATAACTTATACTTAAAATCACTCCACTGCATCTTAGCAAATGAATTAAAATCCTCTATCCAAACATCATCTACTTTTCTTTCCCTAAAATCATCAATTATGTTGATTTTAAGATTCACCTTTTCAGTAAAGTCCTTTATAGTATCAATAGCTCTTTTATATGGGCTTGAAAATACTATATCAATATTCTTATCTATCAAAAATTCCGTAACTTTCAAACAAGCCTTAACTCCTTCTTCGCAAAGTGGCCTTGTTAAATCATCTTTGACTGAAAAATCAGGCTTTGCATGGCGTACAAAATATACCTTTGTCATGGTTGTCCTCCTTTAAATTATTAGATTATAAATTCAAAACTCTTGCTTAACATATTAATAGATTAACAAATTTAGCTAATATATTAAATATATAATATATCGATAAAATAATTATTTTAAATCTTTCTGATTATAATTAATACTCCATTTCTTTCTTTAAATTAACATCTAGTGCAACTTGTTCTTTTTTATAATATTCTCATTGCTTTATTTTATCTAAATCTTCACTTTGCATATTAACATCTCAGCTATCAATAACATTGGGGTAACCACTTCTTGATAGGAGATTAACTGGAAATATTCGAACTATATCACTATAATTAAATGCTTCATCAATAACTAATGCATATTGTTTTTCAACATTGGATAATAGATTTATAAAATCAAATTTTGTTTACTTTCTTTTATTAATATTTCACAAATCTAATCTATATATTTATATTAGAGTAATACAAACAAATTTACAACTACATTTCTTAGCAATCTTTTAGGTGGGGGGCATGTCAAATCTAACAATAAAAAATTCAAATTTGTCCCACGAAAGATTAAATGAATTATACACCCAAGCCGTTCTAAATCTTATCAAATCTAATTTTCCCACAAACGTTGATGAAATAGAGTATTTAATTGAAGTTATTAAAAAGTCTATAAAACAGGAGGAAATGTAGTTGAAGATTGCAGCGATTTATTCAAGAAAATCAAAATGCACAGGAAAAGGCGAATCAATTGATAATCAAATTATTCTTTGCAAAGATTATCTTAAAAAGATTGAAATTACTGATTATTTAATATATGAGGACGAAGGTTTTTCAGGGAAAAATATTAAAAGGCCTGAATTTCAAAGGATGCTTAAGGATGCAAAGGATAAAAAATTTGACACCCTAATATGCTACAGGCTTGATAGAGTCAGCAGAAACATAGCCGATTTTGCTCACCTTATACAGCTTCTTGAAAAATATAATATAAGCTTTATCTCAGTTTCAGAGCAGTTTGACACATCTTCCCCTATGGGAAGGGCTATGATGTATATTGCAAGCGTATTTGCCCAGCTTGAAAGGGAAACTATAGCCGAAAGAATAAGAGATAATATGCTTGAACTTGCAAAGGAGGGAAGGTGGCTGGGTGGCCAGTCTCCTACTGGTTTTAAAAGTATACCTATTAATTATAATGATAAAGACGGACGGCAAAAAAAAATGTTTAAACTTGAACCTATAAAAGAGGAACTTGAAATAGTTAAACTTATATTTCAGCTATACCTTAAGTTTAAGTCACTAAGTCAAGTTGAGAAATATCTTTTAAAAAATAACATTAAAACAAAGCTTGGTACAGATTTTGTTAAGATGAAAATTAAGACAATACTTAATAATCCAGCTTATGTTAAAGCTACTAAAGAAGTTTTTGATTATATTGAAAGCATGGGCATAGCTGCAATAGGTGAGCCTAACGGGAAAAACGCTCTTTTGCTGTACAACAAAAGAAAGGGAAAGGCTGAGTTTAAGGATAAAAGTTTATGGGTATGTGCTGTTGCAAAACATGAAGGGATAATCGATGCTAAAGATTGGCTTGAGGTTCAAAGGATATTAGAAAGAAATAAAAAAAATGCACCTCGGCTTGGAAAATCAAAATCATGTCTTTTATCTGGTCTTATAAGGTGTGCAAAGTGCAAAAGTACCATGAAGGTTACCTATGGAGTTTTAAATAAAAAAACAGGTGAAAAGCCCTATTATTATTCCTGTACATTAAAGCTTAATTCAGGTAAAACAAGATGCGATAATAAAAATGCAAAGGGAGATGAAGTTGAAAGCATTGTAATTGAAACTTTAAAAAATTTAAGTCTTGATAGGGAAAAACTTTGTGATGAGCTTTTAAAATATAAGGATAGCCTGTCCTCAAAATCTAAAGAAGAAGAAATTGAAGCTTTAAATACTCAAATAAGGCAGAATGAAAAATCCATCGATAATTTAACCAATACACTCTCTTTAACAGAAGATTCTAATTTGGCTAAAGTTCTGCTTCAAAAAATTGATGCTCTGTCAAAGGAGAACTTAAACTTAAACAAAAAACTTCAAGAACTTAAAGCTGCAAATGAACTTGAAGATATAAGGAAAAAGAAAATTGAAGAATTTGTAAAATCAATTGAGAGATTCGAAAGGCTTTTTGAGAATTCTTCCTTTGAAGAAAAAAAGTCTCTTCTTAAAGACATAATAAAAACTATCTATTGGGACGGGGATAATGAAAAAATAGAAATTATCTATAAAGAGGCAGAAGAGGTGATATAAGTATTCCAAAATAATATAAGTATGCTAATATTTTTATCCATCTCATAATATAACATATGCCTTATATTCAAAAGGTAAGGATTAAAATTAAATCCTTACCTTTTATTTTTATCATTTTGTTGCTTTATTCATATCTATTACAAAATAGCTTAATTTCATTTTATCTGTTACACATGCACCTATCATATATTTAAAATCTGGCGTTACCATCAATGTTACTCCCTTAAATGCTACATCATTTACTTGCTGTCTTTGTAATAATTCTTTTATATTATTATCCAATGTATAGTCTAATCCTTTATTTACTACTTCATTAAAATCTTTATCATATATCTTAAATCCATCTGATAATTCATTTCCAAATACTTCGTTTAATCCATAATCTAATTCTAATATACCAGTATCTTCATGATACCTATGTGATATATCATAATTATTAAACACTTTATAACATAATAAATCCTTTATATCTAAACTACTATATTGATTTCTTTTTACATTTTCTATTAATTTTAAATAAACATCCTTATTTACTAAATTGTATGCTATCTTTTCCTTTTCACTATAAAATTTTACTTCAAATCCTATATTGGAATTGTTTTTATTTATTACAGATACTAAATTCATTAATTTATTATATTGTTCCATTGTATTAGCAGTCATATCTATAAATAATGGTTTGCCAGTTATCTTACCTATGTCATCATAATTTGTTATATTATCAGCAGTTAAACTTATAGACTTTACATGGAAATCGGATTCCTTTTTCTCTTGATAATTTTCTATTATACTTTTTAAATCAACTTGATTTGCACCTTCTATTTGTAATGTATCAGTATAGTATTTATTTATTGGTTTTACATTATTTACATTATATATATATATCATATCTGCTGATGGTAAATAATCTACATCTATATTAACTTTATTTTCCTTCCCACCTAAATATATCGTATTTATTCTTGGAAATGTATTTTCTACTTTATCTACACCTTGTAATGTTTTTGAATTTAATTTAGCATCATTTAAAATTGTTAATAAATCTAAATTCTTACCTTTCAATGGTGAAAAATCTGCAATTTGATTGCCTATAGTTATGAACTGAATATCTATTTTTGATTTATTATTTTTAACAAAATTTATATCTGTTAAACCGTTATTTTCTAATCTATATCTTTCTATGTAAGGTAGTTTTGCTAATGTTGTTGATTTAACAGGAACATTTTTTAATTCAATTGTTGTCAATTTATTTAATGTTGGTAAAATAGTATCTAAATCATTAATCACAAGCTTATTTGATGAGCTTATAAATAATGTACTTAATTTCTTTAAACCTTTTAATTGTTTAATTGTTGTAAATTTTGCTTCTTCAACAATTAATATTTCCAAATTTGTTGCATATTCTAAACCAGTTAAATCTTTTACATTATAGCACTCTGATAAATATTTTAACTTTTGCATATCATTTACTGTTATGCTTCCACTCATTTTATTCAATTCTAATCTTATTTCATTTTCTAAATTTTTGTCCTTAAAAGTTACTACTTTTGCCTTTGTTGCAGCATTTACTTTAAAATTTCCAAATGAACCTATTAATAACAATAGTGTTAATACTAATGCTCCTATTTTTTTGAACATTGCATATCATTCCTTTCGTATAGTTTTATATATAATGCATTAAAAAAATCTACAAATCTTTCACTGTTATAATAACGTATGTATTCTACCATATTGAAATCATATAGTATTCTATCTTTTATTTCTAATTTTAAATGTTATTTTAACATCATCAACTTTAAATTTATAAGATAGTGCATATTAATTTGTAATAGCTTGTGACTTAATAAATCCTCCCTTAATATTAATTTTTATCTCTTTATCATACTCTGTTTCTATTAGTTCAGTATATGATTCTCAAACACCTTCAAAATGACATAATTTGTCCTTTTTTGTCTAATATAATTAAAACACATACAATTTATAACTGTCAATTTAAAAATTGTTTAGAATTATAATCTTCTCTTAATAAATTTATCTATTGTTTATATCCTATATAACTCATTTATTCTTCAAGTATTTTTTCATATTTAAAATAGGAGTATAATCTGGTACTTAAATGTACAATGGAAACTATAGTTAATATATAATAATCTGTAAAACTTACAAGCAAACCTGCCAACCCGAAAAAAACTGTAACTGCATTTGATACCGTCCCGTTAACTGGATTTCCATTCATGAAAAAATTATTTTTTGATCTCTGTGCAAAACACTCTGAATGATATGGGTTCATAGCAAAAAAATCAAAGGCAACAACTAAATCATCCTTATCCTTAATGAGCCTTTTGCAGTGGTTGCACATAATATATTTTTCTTTCTCTTCCATATTAACCCCTCCCCTTAAATTATTTTAAATAAATTATAGAAGCATCTTCAAATTTGTATCCCCAAAACCCTTTTTTTAATTTTATTGCAATTTCAATGTACTTTTCAGTATTAAAATCAACACCCTTATCTATAAAAACAATAGAAACATTATATACTTTACCATTGCAATGGGAAACATAATGATGTGCATAATCAAACCCTATTTTTTCGTACTCCTCAAAAGCTTGCTTTATCATGACAAGCTTCTCTTTGTTTTTGTAATGTGATATATTATCTTCTAAAACATCCTTTATAATATTATCGATATACTTATTTGCAGTTGAATTCTTAGATGTCACTTTTACTCCAAACAATAAAACATTTAATATAAGCAAAAAAATAAAGAATTTAATAATAAACGGCATTTTCTTAAACATTACCCTCACCCCACAAACATTCTTTATATAATTTTACCATAACATTTCAATAAATAAACATATAAATTATAAGATAATCAAAAAATTCAGTAAATATCTCTCACTTTGGTAAGTCGCATATCTGCTCTCCATACGAACATACCGCTGTTCCAAAGATAATTTCCCTTTTCAAGAAAGCTCTTTGCAACATCAACATTGGGTTTCTCAATAAATCTTTTAACCTTAAAAGTTCCTCTTTCCATTTCATCCCCTTTTTCTATATATCCATATCCTGACTCAGGCCTTGTAGGGTTTATCCCCATAGTTACAAGAAAATCCCCATCTTGTGCTATATCTATTGCCCTATTTAAAGTTTTTTCAAACTCCTCCTGCCCTATTATAATGTGGTCTGATGGAAGAACTACCATTACAGCCTCAAAATCCCTTTTCAAAAGCTTTATTGCCGCAAGACCAATGCAGGATGCCGTCTCTTTATTAAGGGGCTCTTTGAATATGTTTTCTTCCTTTACATTAAGAAGGCTTTTTATAATTGGAACATAGATCTTATTAGTCACAACACAAATTCTTGAAGAATCGATTGTATTTTTAATCCTATCAACTGTACACTCTATCATACTCTTTTCCCCGACAGTTTTTAAAAACTGTTTTGGAAGGTTTTTTCTTGACTTAGGCCAAAATCTTGAGCCAAGCCCTCCCGACATTATAACAGCATAAACCATAATAATCCCCCCGTATATTCATAATATGCAGGGCGATTATTATGGTGAATATTTTATTTAATTAATCCAAACGCTTGTACTAGGAGGTATATTTTCATAAAACCATTGTGCATCAGATGTATTCATCCTTATACATCCATGCGATTTTTTAACGCCTAGCCCTGCATCCAAAACTCTTTTTCCATCATAAGAATATACAAGAGAATGAAATAAGTAATTTTTATATATTAAAGTCCAATACCTTACGCTACATTTATATTTAGGCATTTTTAAAAGCTCACCCTTTATTCCATTTAATTTAAAAAAACCTGTTAAAGTAGGAGTAACATCTCTTCCAGTTGCAACAGTAATATCCTTTATTAATTTAAATTTTTTTTGAGGATTTTTTAAAAATATATAAGTCCTTTGTCTTGCTATATCAACCCAAACAAAATAATTTGTAGAAGATAAAAACCTCTTATTATTAACATAAAACTCAAGCTCTTCCTTTAAAAATCTATCTTTTAAAACAGGTGCTTTACTTATATATAAATATTTTGCATCTATCCATCCTTTAATATTTTTTTCTGTTCTTATATAGTGCCAATTTTTATCATTGGACTCAATTATATTAACCTTTGTTCCTTTTTCCAATATACATTTTTTCTTTCCTAAAGCGGTATAATATAAGTATGTTTTTTTTGCTACTACTGCTGAAGGAGCTGAACTTATAACTCGTTTTTCTAACTCTTGCATGGTTATCTTTTTAGGTATCACTTTTATAACACATTCAGCAAAAACATCGCTTCCCTCTGCTGCAACTTTTATCTTAGCCTCACCTACTTGCAATGCTTTTACATTCCCATTTCCATCAACTAAAACAACTTTAGTATTTGTAACACTCCATATCAGTTTTATATTTTTAATATTTTCTGGTTCCATCCTTGTTTGTATTTTTATACTTTTTCCTTCCTCTAATACTATTTCTTTTGTATTTAAAATTATATTTTTTAATTTTTCACTATCCGTTTTTTTTCTTTCTACTTTTATAATACACTCAGCCCAAACATCTCCTGCCTCTGCCATAACTGAAATTTTAGCCTCTCCTTCTTTTAGTGCCTGAATATTTCCATTTTCATCCACTTGAATTATTGAAGTATCACTGCTGCTCCATATTAATTTCGTACCTGATGCGCTTTCTGGCTCAATCTTTGCTTCTATTTTTATACTTTGTCCTTCTTCTAACGTTATTTCATTAGCACTTAATATTATACTGCTTACCTTTATTATCGTATTATCATCTTCTGCATAAACAGTAATCGGTAACAAGATAAAATTTGCTATAATAAATGCAATAAAGAAATTTGAAATACTTTGTTTTATTTTCCTACCCATATAAAATCCACCATTCCTAAAATTATTCACTTTCCTTGCCAGTTACATAACTTTCTTTAATTTTTTCCTTACAATAATCAATTAATTTTTTTAAATCGCTTAATCTGCTACTATTTGATGGTTCCCCGAGTATTACAATAATAACTCTGTCTTTTTCACTTTTCCCAGTTTTAGCAGTAGCAACTATACAGTACCCTGCTTTATTTGTAAAACCAGTTTTAAGACCATCTATCCCCTGTGATAATATATTCCTGAATGTAGTTGGTACATTCCTGTTATTAAAACTGATGCTTTTCTTACTAGTATAATTTAAAACCTCAGGATATTTTGTTATTGTTTCTTTTGCTAATTTATACATGCTCTCCGCTGTAGAATAATTACATTTATTTCCTTCTGTAATTCCACAGGCATTAATAAAATTTGTTTCTTTCATTCCTAAGCTTTTTGCCTTTAAATTCATTAAGGATATAAAATCCTTTTTATATACTCCTGAGAAATAGTATCTTAATGCTTCAGCGCTATCATTTGCAGATACTGCCATCATAGTCATAAGCAAATCATTTAATGAATATTTTTTCTTTGAGGAAAGACCTATTTTTACCGCATCCGAAGGAAGTTTTTTAACTTTTGGATATATCAATTCTTTTCCGTCTATATTTTTTTCTTCCATCAATTCTCTTGATAATAAATATGTCATTATCTTTGTAGTCGATGCAATTGCCAATTTATCATCAGCTTTATATTCGTATAATACTTTACCATTCATATCTGCTGCATAAATTGCCTTAGCTTTTATAGTTATATTTTTTTCGTTTTTGCCATAAGCAGCAATGCTAAAATTTAGAAAGAAAACTGCAATTATAAAAAACAATATCTTTTTCCGCATATTAACCTCCTCATAAACTAAAACCTCTTTTTCCTCTTAAGATTTACATAAAATTTTTTACTCCTTACTTTTTAATATATGAACTCCATAAATTGTAATATTTCATAAACACCGGCTCAGGCATAATAGAATACATAGCTTTTAACTGTATAATATGAACCGAATGATAAAATTTAGAAGTATGTATTTTCTTAGAAGAATCCGTTTTATATCCAAGATGATATATGCTGATTTTATTTTTAGGGTAATCATATTGAGGTAAAATCCAGCTTAAGGTTTTCATTCCATCCTTAAAAAGCGCTGTTGCCTCCGACTGAGGTCTTATATAACTTAAATCATATAGACCAAATAAAGTAAACATAAAACCGTTTAAAGCATAGGATGGAGGAATAGTTGGATATTCTTCATAAAATGTATAGCCATTAATTGTGCGTTTCAATCCACCATCTTTTACATCTATTTTAAGCGGTTTTAAACCTAATTCAGCAGCCTTAATATAATTTTCGTCCTTTGTAACATCATAAGCCCTGACAAGTAGCGATATTATCTGCCCTTGACCCATAGCCGATGCCCAGCCTGGCTTTAGCGTTATGCCCATTCCATCTACATAGAATGGAAAATTATATAGCCACTTTCCAGTTTTTCTATCTTGATTTGCGACAAACCAGTTTGATGCTGCTATAACATTCTTTAGATAATCTTTGTTGTTATATTTTATAAAATAACTGTAATATTGAAGACCATACTGAGCTATTGCAATCGGGTTATAAACAAAATTATTTTTACCATATATTTTAATCATAGGAACATGATTATTATCATATTTAACAGTCATTTTATCAGCGTTAATAGGCAGATTGCCAAAATATAAAAATTGTCCTAATGGACTATAAACTTCGGGTGCCTTAAGAAAACCAGCTGAAATAGTATCATCTATATTTTCATTTAATACCTGTGAAGGTACAAACTCAAAGCTAAAAGGTTCAAAGTACTTATTATTTATGTCTTTTAAATTTACCAAACTTAATTTATATTTTTTATCTTTCTCAAGCTTACCGCTAGAATTTCTAACCGTTAAACATATCGTTTTTTCATCTATAAGCTTTACTTCCTCTTTAATGCTGACATTATCATCATATAATTGAATATTATTTATAATTGCATCCTTTTTATCTACTTTTTTATTAAGACAAACAAAAATCTTACTTAAATTCTTAGAAACTTCTACTTTAGTTGGAAATATCTTTGGCTTAATTATTAAAATTAATTTTGCACTTTCCTCACATCCTTCTACCTTTCCATTTATCGTATAAGTACCTGCTGTATTTGTCTTAATTTGAACATTATCCCACTTAACTGGAACTTCCTTTTCACCATCACTAAATACCGCAGTTATTTTTTCTGGCAATCTATACTCTTCTCCCTCAACAATTTCTACAGTTAAAGACTTTAAAGATAATATTTTGCTATCTAATTTTTCATCTTTTGTTTCTTCCGCCTTTATTGTATAAAATTGAAAAAAAGAAATAAACATAAAAAATAAAAATAACAAAAATACCTTTTTAATTATTTTCATTATATCCATCCCTTCGAAAGCATAATGTAATTTACTTATATTCGACAATAAATAAAAAAATCCTTCATAATTATCTGACTTTATCTTAAATTTGACTTTCTTTTAACAAAAATATAAAGCTATTAATATTTAAAAAGATGCCATTATCGGCATCTTTTTCTAAACCCAAAAAAATCCTTACATATTGCAATTATTCCTTTTATAATAATCGAAAACAATGCATCAAGCAAAACAATTATTCCGGATATAATAAGCCCAACCACAATTAAAACCATATTAAACATATAAATCACCTGAAAAAGCCCTTTATATTATATTATTAAAGAAAAAAGGATAAAGACACAAAAATGTCTTTATCCTTGAAAGGCTATAAAATTTTAACTTTATCTTCAAAATCATCAAGTGCTCTTGCTATATATCCATCGTGTTTTTTTAGTAGTTCTTTAGCTTTAAATTTTTCAAGTCCAGTTTTTATAATCAAAATAGAAAGTTTAACATCATAGCCTGTCTCATTTAAAACTCTTTCAATCAAATAATCTTCTTCATTTGTTGCAAGCTTTACAATCCTTTTTGCTCTTTCAATCAGCTTTTCATTAGAAGGTTGAACATCAACCATCAAATTCCCATAAACCTTCCCAAGTTTTATCATTGTTCCAGTTGAAAGCATATTTAAAACCATCTTTTGGGCTGTTCCGGCTTTCATTCGTGTTGAACCCATTATAACTTCAGGCCCTACAATAACCGATATAGAAATATCTGCATATTCATTCATTATGCTTTCTTCATTCATATTTACTGCAATGGTAAGTGCTCCTATACTTTTTGCATATTTCATTGCACCAATAACATAGGGTGTTCTGCCTGAAGCTGCTATACCACATACAACATCTTTATAAGTTAATCCTCTATCAATTAAATCCTTTTCCCCAAGTTCCTCATTATCCTCTGCCCCTTCTACAGCTTTAAATATTGCTTCATATCCTCCTGCTATTACCCCCTGAACCATATCAAAATCAACTCCATAGGTTGGTGGGCACTCTGATGCATCGAGTATGCCAAGTCTTCCGCTGGTGCCTGCCCCCACATATATAAGTCTCCCGCCTTCTTTAATCCTTTCAGAAATAGCATCAACAGCCATAGCGATTCTATCCTTTACCTTCTCAACTGCAAAGGCTGCCTTTTTATCTTCTTCGTTTATCATAGTTATCATGTCAAATGTACTTACTTTATCTATGTTTACAGTATCAGGATTAATCCCTTCAGTTATAAGATTTTCAAGATTTATTTCTTTCATATATTTCACTCCAAATCATAATGTAAATCCAAATTTCTGCCATGGTTCAATATAATCAATTAAAAATATTTCCTCTTCTTTAATCCTTCCAACTACATTTGTTCTTCCTGAGTTTTTCATATCTTTAAGTGCTACCTGCAGTTCTCCTGCATAGTGTCCATAAAGTGAAGTATCAATTAAAATATCTCCTCTTTTTATATCAGGAGTATTGAAAGGAGTGAATTCATGTCCTTTATACTTTACCCTGCTCTGAGTTGACCTTATCATATAATCGGAAACATCTCCCCTATTAAAATGAATCTCTTCAAGAACTATTTTCTTCTCAATTTCAGGTATGTTATCAACAAGCTCAATATTAAAGGTAAGCATGTCCTTATTTACTCTGCTAAGCTCAATCATCTCTTCTTCTGAAGCAAAGCAGTTTGCAATTATAACGTCATCAATAAGATTAGTTGCAAATAAATGCTTTGCCTGAACTGAAACAGGAAGATTCCTGTGAATCTCAAGTGTGCATAATCCCTCATTAACCATCCAAGGCCCAAAAGAGCTGTTATTTGAGGAGATGAATGCTGCTGTTCTAATTCCCAAATCTTTAAACTGTCTGCTGCAATTTACAAAATGATTAAAGCTTAAGCCTGAATATCTATGAGGATAAAAATTATGGCTTGCAATAATATTATTAAGGTTTGGTTTATAACTTAAAATATTATCTATATATTTTGTGCCGCTACTCATATTGATTTCAATCTTAAGATTATAAGGATTATAAGTCATAAGAGATTCTTCAAGTCCTGTAAATCCCATATCAAGCCTTATTCCATAAACCTTCAAATCATTAAAAAAACTTAAATCCTTATAGCTTATTGAAAGGTCATTAAATACCCTTGGACTTACATCCGCAACAACCTGCATATTAAGTGAATTTGCTTCATTTATTATTTCCTTAAACTCCCCGACTATTTTCTCTTTATCTCCATTTACAGATAAAAGACATGTAAAAACCCTTTTAAATCCATATTTTGCTGCAAGATGCAGATATTTAATATTCTCTTCAAATGAAGCTTTTTCCGGATATATAGAAATTCCTAACTGTCTCATTTTAACTCCTCCTGTAAAAATTTATTGCCGGGGTAATACTTCCTAATATCACCCTCTCCTTTGCCCCAGTTGCGGCTTTAACATTAGAACATATTCCATTTAGCGTTTCATTAGCAAGAACAGCAAAAGCTACTGCCTCCTTTGCATCAGAGGAATATCCCAAGTCTTCCTGTGTTAAAACCCTGCAACCTTTAAAAAGTTCTTTTAACATATTAAGCAGTGTTTTATTGTAACTTCCTCCGCCTCCTATTATTACTTCATCAATACTATGTTTATTAAATATAAATCTTTTATAGTTTTCATATATTGAATAGGCTGTAAAAGCTGTAACTGTTGCAATTATATCTTCAGCTTTATACCGTCCCCATCTATCGATTAACTTATCTACAAACTGACTCCCAAATTCCTCTCTGCCTGTTGTTTTTGGAGGAGGGAGTGTAATAAAGGGAATGTTTAAAAGCTGCCTTAGCATATCTTCTTTTACCTTTCCAATAGATGCAAAATATCCATCTTTATCGTATTTAACTTTTAAAAGCCTTTGTGCAACCTCGTCAATAATCATATTCCCAGGGCCTGTATCAAAGGCATAAACATCTTCTAAGCTGCAGTTTTGTGGAAGAACAGTTACATTTCCTATTCCTCCTATATTTTGAAGTGCTCTTCCCTTATCGCTTTTATATAATAAATAATCTACATAAGGTACAAGAGGCGCTCCCTGACCTCCTGCTGCAATATCCTTTGTTCTAAAATTTGAAACAACTGTTACTCCTGTTTCATAAGCTATTACTGAAGGCTCCCCTATTTGAAGAGTTGATTTTACATATCCGTTATATTCTCTCGGAATATGAAAAACAGTCTGCCCGTGGGAGCCTATAAAATCAAGTCTATTTAACGGGAAATCAGCCTTTTGACAAACTTTTTTAACAGCATCGGCAAATACATATCCTAATTTGAAATTAAAACTGCATATAAGCTCAACATTTGAATTATTAATATCACAGCATTTTTTTATCTCTTTTTTTATGTCATCTTCCATATCGATATTTATAAATTCTAAAAGTTCAACCTTTATATCTTCTCCGCATCCCTCTATTTTTACTAAAGCAGCATCAATTCCATCAAGGGATGTCCCTGACATAAGACCTACAGCAAACTTTTCCATATAATCACCAGCCATTTAAAAACTTTTGCTATTTAATTCCTTCATAGACAGATAATATCCTCCCTTAACCGGCGAAGTATTATCTTCAATTATAACTACCTCTTTTAATTTACTATTAAGACTTTCTTTAAATGATTTTTTTACAGCATTCATTTTAGTAATTATACTGCCTTTTATTCCCACCATAACTTTTCCTTCAAAATCTAATTTTTGTGCAACCATACAAGTTATTTTTGCCAACTCTTTTCCTGCATCAGTCAAAATCCTATTTGCATATTCATCACTGTCTGCACAAATTTCAACTATCTTAGCAAGTGAAGCAATCTCCCCCTTGCTTGAAGAATATACAAATTCCTTTATATACTCAATTTTATTTATGTTCAGCTTTTTCATTATTTCATTTGTTAAAAGGCTCTTTGAAAGCCTTGAATCTTCTTCAAGAGCAGCTCTCTTTAAAGCTCTAATTGCTATGTAATAGCCACTTCCTTCATCGCCTAAAAGATGTCCCCATCCACCTGTTCTTTCTATCCTTCCATCTTTAATACCTATGCTTATTGAACCTGTACCTGATATTGTAAGTATTCCATCTCCTCCATTAAGAAGGGAAGCATGGGCTAATTCTGCATCATTTATCACCATTACATCTGTTTTAAATCTCTTATTTAAAATCTCTCTTATATATTCTTTATAATCACCTGCTTCAACACCTGCAAGGCCTGCATAAATAAAAAGGCATTCTGAAGAGCCATATTTTTCATTGACTTTTATAATACATTCATTTATAGAATCTATGATGTTTTTTAAAGCAGTTTCCCTATTTATCATAATATTCCCAAACCCTTTAGTTGAGCTTACAAGTTCATCTCCAAAGAGGTTATAAGCTACTGCTTCAGTTTTAGTGCCTCCCCCATCAACTGCAATTATGTAATTCATAAAATCACCAACCCTATAAACTTATAAGCATTTCAATAATATTAGAAATGTCATCATCAGAAAAACTTACATTAATCCTTTTTTCTATATCTGAAAGTCTCAGTTTAAAACATTCATAAATATCATAGTGTTTACTTTTAATAAGTTCCGTATTATCACATTTTGGGGGTTCTTCCCTATTTAAAAGTTTTTCAACAAGGCATCCAAAATGCATTAAAATTCCATTTAATTTTTCATTATCTATATGAATTTTAAAATTATTTATCAAATACTTTATAATGTTCATAAAGTTGTCAATTATATAGTCAGCGTCTTTAATATCAAGATAATCCTTATAAACAGTAATTATATTTTGAACATAATTTTTGTCCAAAAATATATTATTGTATAAAAATTCCTCAAACAAACTATCCATAGATATATATTTAACCCCTTCAATATTAACTGCAAAAGGGCTCACTATTGCTTCAATAGTGAAACTCTTTTTTATTTTATTTACCGCATTTATAAACTCATCTTTATCTTTTATGCTCAAATTTATGACCTCATAATTTTTGTTATCATATTTTTTATATATAATATCCTTAATCCTTTGTGCTGTACCCTCCCCCGTTGAACATGCAGATATTATAATCCTTTTTTTTAAATTTACTTTATCCTTTTCATCATCAAAGGATTTAGTCTGAGCATTTATAGAGCTTATTATATCCTCAAGGGAAGCATTCATTAAAGCCATACGAACTGCCTTAAGAGCCATAACTGTAGTTACCATATCAACACATTTTACTTCTATGCCTATGTCTGTGCTTATCATCTTATCAAAAAACCTTAATGAGCCCATGTCAACAAGTAAAAGAGCTCCTTTCCCTTCATGCTTCTCCTTCAATAGATATTCAATTCTTTTTAGAGCATCTTCAGGTTTCATAGAAAGAGGCATATCAAAACCTATTGCATGATTTGTATTTAAAAGATGATTAACAACTTCTGCCATTGAACTTGCTGTACTATTTCCATGCATAGCAATAATAACAATAACCCTTCCATCATTTTTCTGCGTATCTGAAGCAAAAAACATTGTTATAAAACCTATTTCATCTAAAGGAACCCTAATTGAAAACTTATGTTCAATCTTTTCACCTAAAAGCATGGCTAATTTGAATTCTTGAGGATATTTTTGTCTCACTTCTTCAAGTTTTGGATTTTCAATTATTTTATTTCCCCTCGCACGTTCTAAAAATGCATCGAGATGTACTAAAAGCCCTAAAAATATGTTCCTTGATATTTTTCTTGATAATCTGTATTCTGCAAGAGGAATAAATGCTGATAAAAAATCATATAATTCGCTGTTTACTATTCTTTTAAGCTCATCCTCTTCTTTACCTGAATTTATACTATTTAAATAGGTATTTATATATTTTTCTACATCGCTATATACCTTCAGCTTAATCTCATCTATATTCAAACCTCTGTTTTTAAGAGCAGAGGTTCTTCTTTCCATAAATTCATAAATATTTTTAGATAATGAATATTTATCATCATCTTCCTCAGATATATCATTAAAATTATCGTTAAGCTTTATTTTCAATCTGCTTGGGGATATCTTATTTGCCTTTAAAATACCCGCCCTTACCTTTTCATTAAAATCATCTAATGATACGTTTACAGTGCTGCTGTCAAATACGCTTCTTAAAAATGCCTTGGCACAAGCTATTTGTATATCGCTCTTTAATTCACCAATATTATTTATACACTCATAATTAAGAAGCGCTGTTATTGCTTCCTTATCCACATCTATTTTCTTACCAATTCTTTTAGACTCTTCCTCAAAAAAATTCTTTACAAGCTCAAACCTTTCATCAGCCGTCCTTTCTCTTAAAGGAGGCAAGGATATAATAACTGGTATTCTTCTTGTAAAGGTCTTTAAAAGGGATGATTCTATATTTTCAGTAGTAGCTGAAATTATCATTACATTTATTGGTATTTCCTTTGTACTTCCAAGCTTAACATATTTTCCTTCGTCAATAATTGTAAAAAGCATCTCCTGACCTTCTGGAGGGAGCCTGTGTACTTCATCAAGAAATAGTATGCCATCTCTTGCTCTTTCAATTATTCCATCTCTATCCTCAACAGCTCCAGTATATGCGCCCTTTACAACTCCAAACAAATGTCCCATAAGAAGTTCAGGATTGTTAGAATAATCAGCGCAATTAAAAACTGCATACTTATCGCTGTTTTTAATCATTCCGCATTCGACTGCATATTTAAACATAGCCCTCGCAAAGTAAGATTTCCCCACTCCTGTTTCTCCAATTATAAGAGTATGGAGTCCGCTTGGGGGATATACTATTGCAGCCTTTGCCAATGCTACTTGATTTTTAAGACTGCTACAGCTTCCAATCATACTTTCAAAAATAGAAGTTTTTCCTTTAACATTACTTATATCATCCTTTATTAGATACCTTACAGGTCTTCCATTTGTTTTTGTAACCAAATCGTTTTCTATAAGCCTGCTAAACTCTCTTACAACATTGCTCCTTTGCATGTTAAGAATATTAGCAATTTCTTCGGCTGTAGAACCAAAAATCTTTCCTTTTTCATTTTTCTGCCTTAAACAGATTTCTTTAAGGGAATTATAAACCTCATTATATTTCACTTTAATCCCGCCTTAAAATTATGGTTTATTTTTTATTTTTGATTAATCCTTTATATTTGTTATCCTCAATCATTTTTCTTGTTATCTCAAAAAACATAATACATAATACAGCTGAAATTAACAATAAAATATTCCATACTATAGTATTTAAATTAAAAAAAATACTCGGGATTATAAGTATTAAAAAAGCCACAAATCCTATAATCCATCTGTTTAATTTAAATTTCTTCATTAAAAAATGAGTAAACTTTACAGAAAAAAGAATAAGTATAATTAAAAAAAGGCAGTAAAGTAGTTTAATGAGCATTTTTCTCTCTCCTATAATAAGCTTTTTTCATTTAAAACTTTATAAAGCTTTACAATATGTTCTATAAGATTTTTTTCAGCAATTGCAGTCATTAAGTGATCTTGAGCATGTACCATTAAAAGATTCATTTTTAAATCCTGTCCATTTATTTCTGCCTGAATAAGCTTTGTTTGAGTATTATGCGCATTGTCAAGCTCCTTTTGCGCTTCTTTAAGAAAGTTTTCAGCCTCCTCTATTTCCCCTTCCTGTGCTTTTTTTATAGCATCATAGGCAAAAGCACGTGCATTTCCTCCATGAGATATAATTTCAAATATTTCGTTCTCCATAATTAACCCTCCTAGTGTTACATATATTACTATTTTAAATTTGCACCAGGCTTTCCTCCCTGGTGCAAAATATTACATATTTAATCCTGTTTTTGTAGCTACGACTTCAGTCTTTTCCTCTTCAAGCATTCTCTTTTCATATACTTTAAAGAATGGATAGTAGATTACAATTGAAATTACAATGTTTATTAAAACAAGTATTACGCCTGATATACTTCCATTTGTAGCAAAATATGCTCCAATAGGTGCCGGAAGAGTCCATGGTGCATTTATAGCAAACCTTCCAACAAGGCCAATTGAAGTTGCAATGTATGATATAATTCCAATTACAAGAGGTGCAAGTATAAATGGTATTGCAAGTATTGGATTCATAACCAGTGGAACACCAAACATCATAGGTTCATTAATGTTAAATATGCTTGGTATTATTGAAAATCTTCCAACTTTCTTTAAATACTCAGATTTTGAAAAGCAAAGAAGTATTGCAAGTCCAAGTGTAGCACCTGCTCCTCCAATCCAAACATACCACTGAAAAAATTGTTCTGGTGCTATATTTTGCATAGGTTTACCTGCAGCAAGAGCTGAGGCATTTTCTTCAAGAAGTACAAGCCAAATTGGTCTTATAATTGAACCTATAACAGATGCTCCATGTATACCTGCTGACCAAAGAAGCGTTATAAGGAATATTGGTACAATTACTCCCCATATGCTGTTTCCAGCAACACCCTTAACAGGTTCAAATATGTTCATAAGGAATTTCTGGATATCAAAATTGAGCCATACCCTTACAAACCAAAGAAGTATTATTATAACTGCTGCTGGAATTAATGCTTCAAAGGATCTTGAAACTGATTCTGGAACCTGCTCCGGCATTTTTAAAGTAACATTATGACTCTTTAAAAATCTTAATATTTCTACAGCAATAATCATTGCAAGAATAGCTGCAAACATTCCTGCACCGCCAAGATTTCCCATTGGAAGTGCCCAGCCTATAGGTTCTGCTCCTTTTATACCTGCCTTTGCTGCTTCCTTTAATACTGCATCTACATTTACAGGTATCGTCATCATTAAAAATGCCGCTAAAGATAAAACGCCTCCAGTTACTCCATCAAGTTTGTAAGATTTTGCAAGGCTGTAGCCCATTCCATAGGCTGCATACAGCGCCATAAGCCCCATTGTCATTCTGTAGGGTATTAAAATTTTTCCTGCATATGGTGCTACAGCATCAGACCACGCTTTTACAGGTGGAAAGGCAATGATTAAGAAAAAGCTGCCTACTATAATCAATGATAATGTTGAAATGATACCGTCTCTTATTGCTCTTAAATGTCTTTGCTCTGCTAGTTTTGCCATTGGAGGCATAAACTTTTCCTCAATCCATTTAAGAAATTTTTCCATGATATAAATCCCCCTTTATTTAAAATATTTTTTAATCTGCTCTAAAACTTTACCAGCTCCTATAGGTGTATAACCCATTGGAACAATTAATTCTACTGGTACATTAGCATTTTTAGCCTGCTCTTTAAATATATCCATTCTATGTTTAACCTGTGGTGCAACAATTGCTAAATCATATCCTCCTTTTTTAAGTTCTTCTTCAAATTCTCCTGTACCAACAGCCTTTATTTCAAGAGGAAAATTTTGCATTTCAGCTTCTTTTTTTATTGCTTTAACAACAATTGCACTAGACATGCCACCAGAACAAACCATAAGTACCTTCATCTCAATCCCCCATTTCAAATTTTTATAATATTTTAGTGCAAGATATATGCCAAAATTAAAAATACAGAAAATTTAAGGCTTAAAAAAGCAGTGTATCATAATATTTTTATTTGATACACTGTTTTAATGAATTTTGATACACAAAAACTATGAAAATGTAATGCTTAATAGGGCTTTATAAACATCTGCGTCCAGTAGCACACTCCATTTGCATCCTTTGCAAGACCAACTCCTATTTGAGTATAAGAGGGACTTAATATGTTAGCTCTGTGCCCTGAAGAATTCATCCAGGCATTCATAACCTCACTAGGAGTTCTTTGGCCGTAGGCTATATTCTCTCCGGCTGCTGAAAACCTTATTCCAAAGTTTTGCATCATAGTAAAGGGAGAGCCGTAGGTTGGAGATGTATGGGAGAAATACTTTTTATCTATCATGTCTTGGGATTTGTACCTTGCAACCCTGCAAAGCTGCCAATTCTTTGTCAGGGCTTGAAGTCCAACCTTTGCCCTTTGAACATTTACAAGTCTTATAACTTCATCTTCCATTCCAACAATAGTTTGATCTATTGAGGGTATGTTTATCTTCTGTCCCGGATATATAAGGTTCGGATTTGTGATTTGCTTGTTAGCATCTATTATCTCCTTAACCCCAACTTGATACTTTACAGCAATTTTCCACATGCTGTCTCCGGGCTGTACCACATAGACATTGTTTTGCTTAGCATAGGCAGGAAAACAAATTAATAAAAAAAGAAACAAAAATATAAAAATCTTTTTCTTCATTAATATCACCTCTATTTTATTTTTTATAGAGGCTTAATATTTTATAAGTTGTAATTTTTCCCTTTGCACCCAATTGACAAGTGACAAACTAATATATAATAAAGTAAATATAATAAGTAACTGTCCCTAGGCTTGCCCACACCATAAAGCTGTCGCCATGCCAGATACACATGCAATTTCAGTAAAATTATAATTTCTACTGAAATTGTTCTGCTAAATTTCTGCTCCCATTTAAATCTGCATTTATTATTTTAAATTATGTGATATAATACTATTGACAGGAGGAAAGAAAATGAAAAAAATATATATAATGATTGTTTCTATATTACTTTTAACATCTTTTGCTGCTATAAAAAGTATGTCTGAACCTAAATCAAATAAGATTCAAACTGTAGAAAAAACAAAGGAGAAAATAGAAGAAAAAACTGCACAAAATAAAATCAATAATAAAATTAAAGCCGTTAATATAAATGGAAGTCTTCCATTTAATATTTCAAAAGTAAAGGAGCTTGGATTCAATACTGTAATTTTATCCCACGAAGGAGTAAGAATTCCTAATGCTCCTTTTAAGACCGACTTTAAATCATTAAAATCCCTTGAAGAAAGCATAAATGAACTTGAAAAACATGATATGAATTATATAATCGATATTAACTCAGGTCCGGGATTTTCCTCTGATGGTAAAATAGTGAGCATATTTACAAATGATACTGAAGCATTGTATTTTTCAAAGATGAGCTGTGAAATAATAAAAAGGCATATAAACAGCAAAAACTTCAAAGGAATAATGATAAGTCTTGAAAATACAAATGTACTTGAAGAAAACTATTATAACACTTTAAAATATATAATAAATAAAATAAAAGACTCTTATCCCGATGTAAATATAATACTAAATCTTTATCCTTGTTCTTTTGAGAACGGATTTGAAAAACTCTCAATCCCGGAATTGAAAAACGTAACTTTAAACTCAGTAATTTACTTTAAAGGTATGTCCTACCCTATGTATGCAACAGGTTATAAAACATCATTAAAACTAAATAAAAATATTATGCTTTCATCTCTTGAAATTCTTAAAGAATTACAAGAGAAAAATAAAAACGATATACTAATTTCAATTAAAACCCCTTGGACAGAAAAATCAGATATATTCTTGCAGGACATATATGAAATAAATAAAATGTTAAACTTTAATTTAAATATAGCTTATATTAACAGCTTTGATGATTATGATTTCACTAAAAACAAAGACGTATTAAAAGTAATAAAAAGAAACAATAAATAGGGTGCAAATGCACCCTATTTTTATAATAATATTAAAACTAAAATACCAAGTATTATTCTATAGTAAGCAAATGGAGCAAGTTTCCTTTTCTTTAAATAATTCATGAAAAATGCAATCACTACATAGGCTACTATAAAAGAAACTACTGTTCCAACAATCATTACAACCCACTCAAAGCCGCTAAAGGCAAGTCCTCCTTTAAGA